>JAGASB010000049.1 GCA_017621955.1 Clostridia bacterium
AACATAAAAGAAAATACAACTAAAAAAGCTATAAACAAACAATAACTTTAATCAATCCCCAAAAAACACCCCTTAAAGAATAAGGGGTAGGGGGATATGAGGAGTTTGTAAAAGAGATAGTTAAGGGAAAACGACTTCGGAAAAGAGTTGTCCATTAACATAAAAAGAAAAAAATAAAAACTTTAATATAATAAATTCCCCTTAGAGATTAAGGGGTTAGGGGATGTGATTATATGGTAAATCTTGAACTTTATAGGGTGTTTTACACCGTTGCTAAGTGCGGAAGTTTAACTAAGGCGGCGGAAGAACTTTTTATTTCACAGCCGGCCGTTTCGCAAGCGATAAAGCAATTGGAGTCGCAACTTGGCGGTAAACTTTTTAATCGTACGCATAAGGGTATGGAACTTTCTGAAACGGGTGGAAAACAAATTTTTGCCACCGTTGAAAAGGCACTTAAACTTTTTGATGAGGCAGAAAGCAAGTATGCAGAACTTAAAGACACGGCGACGGGAATAGTTAGAATTTGTGCTTCGGACACGGTAAGCACGCACTTTTTGTTGCCTTACATAAAAGAGTACCACGAAAAATATCCCAACGTAAACTTGATGCTGTTAAACGGCACGTCAAGTGAAACGATAGAACTTCTTAAAAACAACAAGGGCGACGTGGGTTTTGTAAACTTACCTATTGACGATAGTGATATCAATTTATCGAATACGGTTATGAAACTTCACGACACGTTCGTGTGTAGTGAAAAGTTTATTTAACTAACAAAGAGCCCTATCGGGCTTGAAAGGCTTCAAGATTATCCGCTTTTAATGCTTGAATTATCTTCTGCCACAAGACAAGCGATAGTAAGTTTTGCGCACTCACAAGGCGTGCATCTTCACCCCGAAATTGAACTTGCAAGTTTAGAACTTATGGTTGAACTTGCTAAGAACGGAATTGGTATTGCCTGTATTCCTCGTGAGTTTGTTGTTCACGAACTTGAAGAAGAAAAGAGCCTTATTGAAATTAAAACCACCCCGTCGCTTCCGACAAGGGCGATAGGACTAGCGCTTCCTAAAAACGAAAGTATGACTTTTGCGGTTAAAGAATTTATAAAACTCATAAACGAAGGCAAGGGGGAATAGTATGGAAATTTGGCAAGCGATAGTGCTTGGGGCAGTGCAAGGTTTTGCAGAGTTTTTGCCCATATCAAGTAGTGGACACTTAATTCTTTTACAAAACTGGTTCGGCATTAAAGAAAACGTGGTTTTTTACAGCGTAATGTTGCACTTGGGTACGCTTATACCCGTAATATTAGTGCTTTGGCGTGAAATTTTATCATTATTTAAGAAGCCTTTTAACAAGTTTTTTTACTTAGTGCTTGCTACAATCCCTGCTGGAATTTTAGGAATAGTGTTTTCAAAGGTGTTTGACCTTGACGCACTGTTCACAGATAACGTTTGGCTATTATCAATAACCTTTTTAATAACCGCACTAGAAATGTTTTATGCTGAAAGGCGTGCAAAAAAAGTTCAAATGTTAAACCCTATAAACACCAAAACGTCATTTATTATGGGTTGCGGTCAAGCGGTTGGCGTACTTCCTGGTATATCAAGAAGCGGAACTACTATAACCGCAGGTTGCATTGCAAACATTGATAAAAACCACAATGCAAACTTTACTTTTTTAATGAGCATTCCTATCATTTTGGCGGCGGTACTTTTAGAAAGTGTAGACGTTGTTAAGTCGGGTGTTGGCGACATTAGCGCTTTGCCGTTATTGTTTGGAATATTAACGTCAGCAGTTTGCGGATACATAGCCATCAAATTTATGTTAAAAATAATAAAGAAAGCAAACTATAAATGGTTTTCTCTTTATTTAGTGTTACTTAGCGTAACAAACTTAATAGTATTTTTAATATAACAAAAAAACCGCTTACGCAAGCGGTTTTTTGTGTTAAAAACAAATAATATTTATCCTAAAATTGCAATTGATACAGTACAGTAAATTATAAGCGTTAGCGCGTCAACGATAGTGGTCATCAACGGGCTTGCCATAACTGCTGGGTCAAGTTTAATCTTTTTAGCAAGTAACGGTAGAATACAACCGACAAGTTTTGCTAATATTAAACTAAGTGCGCACACGCCCGAAATCACGGCTGCGTGAATTAGCGAAATATTATCGTAAAGATTATCAATTAGCATAATCTTTCCAAAGCATACTAAGCCGATGGTTACACCTAAGGCAAGCGACGCTAAAAGTTCTTTTAGTATAACCTTAAAAACGTCTTTAAACTCAACGTCGCCCACGGCAATGGCACGGGTGATAGTAACCGAAGCTTGAC
Organism: Clostridia bacterium; assembly: GCA_017621955.1. The sequence goes on from JAGASB010000049.1 coordinate 2,333, forward strand.
CGCCGGCGTTACCTGCCGTACCCATAAGCATAGGCACGAACGCATAAAGAACGGGGGATAACCTACTTTCGTAACCCGAAAGAATAAGGCTGGTAAAGGTAGACGTAACCAAAAGTAGCACTAGCCAAGGTAACCTTGCTTTCCAAATACTGAAAACCGATTGTTTAAGGTAAGGCTTTTCGGAAGGAAGTACAGCCGCCATCTTTTGAATATCTTCGGTTGCGGCTTCTTGGATAACGTCCACAGCGTCGTCGACGGTAACGATACCGACTAAGCACCCTTCTTTGTCGATTACGGGAAGGGCAAGGAAGTCGTACTTAGAAAATTTAAGCGCCACTTCTTCTTTATTTTCAAGCGTTTCAACCGTGATAGCGTTAGCGTCCATTACGTCAGCGATAATATTGCTTTTTTCGGCAAGAAGCATATCCTTTACCGTAACCACGCCCACAAGACGTTTTTTTCTATCGGTAACGTAACAAGTATATATTGTTTCTTTGTTTAATCCCGTACGTCTAATCTTTTCAAACGCCGATTCAATGGTTGTGCTTGCGGAAAAAGAAATGTATTCGGTGGTCATAATAGAGCCGGCAGAGTCGTCGGGGTACTCTAACAGTTCATTGATTTGTTTTCTATTTTCGGGGTCAGAGTTTTTAAGTATTCTTTTAACGACGTTTGCAGGCATTTCTTCAATCATATCTACCGTATCGTCAAGGAACATATCGTCGATAACGGCTTTAAGTTCTTTGTCGGTGAACGCCTTGATTAAGTTTTCTTGCATATCCGTGTCGATTTCAACAAAAACGTCGCTGGCAAGTTCTTTTGGTAGGATTCTAAAAAACATCAACTGCTCTTTTTCGTCAAGATTGTTTTCCATAAAGAGCGCAATGTCCGCAGGTTCCATATCAAGAAGGAGTATTCTTAAATCGGCAAATTTTCTCGTTTCAAAACAAAAAGAAAGTCTTTCGTAAACTATTTCAATTTCTTCTGTCATAATGCGCTCCTCCTTTAATGAACGTAAGTAAAAAAGCTTGCCGTTCGGCAAGCAAAAATACAACTACTCTAAAAGGGCAACCATACTGGCTTCAACTCCGTAGGGCAATGAAACTGCGTTAGAACACGCCTTGTTTTCGACGTGGTCTGTTCAACCATCTGATAGTGTCTCCACTACTTCGCGGCAGCAGTCCGTATCCCTATGGTAGCCTTACCTACCGGACTTAACAATTTAATTTACAAATACAGTTTACTCTTAAAACTGTTTTATGTCAACGATATTTAACAAAAAAATTTTTTGATAATAAATTTTTTTTAATAAGGCGTATCTTCGCCGTCAATTTTTGCGTTATAAATAACGGACGGATTAACTTCTCTAACGGCAAGAACGAACTGTTCATAGTTTTCTTTTGCAATCACGACAACAGTATACTTGTTGTCATTAAAGTACATAACAAGCTTATCGCTTTTTTTAAAGTGCGTGATTTGAATAATTTCTTTTATAGGTGTTTTATTCTTAAAAACACCAAAGCAAGTGTAAAGGCAGTTATCTTTTATAACGTACTTACCGTAAACCATAAGTGATAGGACTAAGACGGTAAGTGCGCCCGTCATAATTATAAGCAAGGTGTAAACGACAATCTTAAACGTCCCCGCCCAAGAATATTCAATTAGATTAAAAACGTTCCAAAGTACGCCCGCTACTGATAATATTAACACTAAAAACAGCAAAACCCAAACGGAAGAAGAATATTTAAACCTAAAAGACTTCATAAAAACAACTCCTTTATTATATTTTACATCAAAACTTATAAAAAAGCAAGGGCGATTTTTAACTTTTTTTAGCATATTAAAGTGTTTTATATTGCTTGCCAAAAATACAATTATATTATATAATATTGTTAATTGAATTTAACTTGAATTTTTTGGAGAAAATCAAATGATTAAACTTATTGAAAAAGGCGTTTATTATAGGGACGGTAAACTCATTCGTGCAAAGGGCTGTGATAAGACGGCTAAAAAAGGCACTATGGCGTACAAAATTTTAAGCGCACACAACCAAAGCGGTAACGATGAAAAACTTAATATTAAGTTTGACGAAATTACTTCGCACGATATTACCTACGTTGGCATAATTCAAACGGCAAAGGCTTCTGGGCTTGAAAAGTTCCCAATCCCTTACACTTTAACCAACTGCCACAACTCACTTTGTGCTGTTGGTGGAACTATCAATGAAGACGATCACGTTTTCGGTCTTTCGGCGGCTAAAAAGTACGGCGGTGCGTTCGTGCCACCACACCTTGCGGTTATTCACCAATATATGCGTGAAATGCGTGCATTCTGTGGCGCAATGATTTTGGGGTCTGACTCTCATACCCGTTACGGTGCACTTGGCACTGTTGCCGTTGGTGAAGGTGGTCCTGAACTTGTTAAGCAACTTCTAAATAGAACCTACGACGTTGATATGCCTGAAATTGTTGCCGTAAACTTAAAGGGTAGACTTCGCAAGGGCGTTGGTCCGCACGACGTTGCGCTTGCGCTTGTAAAAGCAACCTTTAAAAACGGCTTTGTTAAAAATAGAATACTTGAATTCGTTGGTAACGGCATAAAGACGCTCTCTATGGATTTTAGAAACGGCATTGACGTTATGACTACCGAAACCACTTGTCTTTCTTCAATATGGATTACCGATGAAAAGACAAAAAAATACTACGAACAGCACGGTAGGGTTGGCGCATACAAAGAACTTCGCCCAGAAGAAAATGCGTATTACGACCGTGGGATAGTGATTGACTTATCTAGGGTAGAACCTATGATAGCACTTCCTTTCCACCCGTCTAACGCTTATACTATTAAGGACTTTTTGTCTCGTCCTTATGAACTTCTAAAAGAAGCAGAAGAGGCAGGTCAAAAACTTCTTCCCGAAGGAAAGGGGCAGTTCAAATTGACCGATAAAATCAAAGACGGTAAGGTTTTTGTTGAACAAGGCGTTATCGCAGGCTGTGCCGGTGGTATGTATGAAAACATTGCCGAAGCGTCTGAAATTTTAGGCGATACGGCAATAGACAACAGCGACTTTACGCTTGACGTTTATCCGTCAAGTCAACCCGTATACAAAGGTCTTGTTGACGGTGGATATATCGGAAAACTTATGTTGAACGGTGCGGTAATTAAAACTGCGTTCTGCGGACCGTGTTTCGGTGCAGGCGACGTACCGCAAAACAACGGATTATCGATTCGCCACACCACCCGTAACTTTGAATCAAGGGAAGGCAGTAAGCCTGCGAACGGTCAACTTTCAGCCGTTGCGCTTATGGACGCAAGAAGTATTGCTGCAACTGCTAAAAACGGCGGTGCAATTACTTCTGCAATGGAAATGGAATATTCTAACAAGATTAAAAAATACCGTTTTGACAACAAGATTTATAAGGCAAGAGTGCATAATGCAGTTGGAAACGGCGACACAAGTAAAGAACTTGTTTACGGACCAAACATTGCCGATTGGCCCAAGATGCAAGCGCTTAAAGATAACCTTTTGTTAAAGGTTGTATCGGTTATAAACGACCCTGTTACCACTACCGACGAACTTATTCCGTCGGGTGAAACTTCGTCTTACCGTTCAAACCCCTTAAAACTTGCTGAATTTGCGCTTTCAAGAAAAGACCCCAAATACGTTGGTAGGGCAAAAGAAGTGCGTGACGGTGGTTTCCCAACTGATTTAGGCTTTGACGAAAATAATACCACATACGGTAGCGTAGTTTGTTCGATTAAACCGGGCGACGGCTCTGCTCGTGAACAAGCAGCGTCTTGCCAAAGGGTGCTTGGCGGTGTTGCAAACATTGCAAAAGAATATGCAACCAAGCGTTATAGAAGTAACCTTATAAATTGGGGTATGCTTCCTTTCCTTGCAGATAAAAACGACTTTATTGTTGGCGATTACGTTTACGTTGAAAACGTTAAAGAGTTATTATCTTCGGGCGCAAAAGAATTTAAGGCAAAAGTAATCGGTCAAAACACTCGTGAAATAACTCTTAAAATGGATGCGCTTACCGACGCTGAAAAACAAATCATATTAAAAGGCTGTTTGATAAACTATTACAAAGCGTAATGAAAAAATCTATATATCCCAAAGCGGTTTTTCGCTTTGGGATTTTTTTCGCCCGTTAAGCATAAAATAAATACGGGTGAATTATGAGTTTTATTGATAATATTAAAAGTTGTTTTAACAGCGTTGAACTTCCCAAAGAGCCTGTTTTTCGTGCGCTTTTGCTAGGCGATGGTGCGTGGTACTTTGAAAACGTAACTTGCATTGCGCACTACGATATTGACGAAATAGTTTTGTCGTTGAAAAAAGGTTCGGTTACCGTTCGTGGCGAAAACTTATATATTAAAAAATACTGTGCGGGGGACGTGGTGATTTGCGGAAAAATAAAATCTCTAACAAGGGAGTAGTGGGCGTATATACCGTCTACAAAATAACGGGGGTAAACCTTGATAGGTTTATAAACGTGGTAAAAAGACGAGGGATTGACCTTTACGATATTAAAAAAACGTCTACTAAACGTTTAATTGTTGCTGTTTCGTACAAGGATAGCGCAAATTTTTTTGCAATCGCAAAAGAATTGTGCTATAATATAAAAAAAGTGCGTGAAAAAGGCAAGGGCTATCCACTTTTAAGGCTTATGCGCTCTTTCGGTATGGTAATCGGGGCAGTCGTGTTTGCGCTTACCGCTTTTATTGCGGACGACACGGTGTTTGCGCTTTCTTTTTCGGGTAGCGGAAGCATTTATAAGCGTGAAGTTTTGGGTTATCTAAATGAAAACGGCGTTAAACCGTGGGTGCGCTTTTCTTCGCTTGACTTGCAAAAGATTGAAGACGGCATACTTGCATTTAGCCCGCATCTATCTTTCGTATCTTGTAAAAAACAGGGAAGTAGGCTTAACGTCGAACTTGTTTTATCGCAAGAAAAAGTTGAGACGCTTGACGGAAACGTTTACGAACTTGTTGCACAAGAAGACGGAATTGTTGAAAAACTTAAAGTTTACCGTGGCACAGCACAAGTTGAAGTGGGAAAAGAAGTTAAAAAAGGCGACGTTTTGGTGGGGGGCTTTGCAGTTATAAAAGAGCAGACCGTTAAAATCAACGTGCTTGCAACCGTTTCAATGCTCGTAAACAAAACGTTTACATACCGTTCAGAAAAAGATAACGACCAAAGCAGTGCGCTAATATTTGCGCAAGAAACACTTGGCGAAAAAGAGATTTTGTCTTCTTCGGTCAATAAGATAAAGGACGGGGAAGAATTTATATACGAAGTTACCGCACTTTACCGTTTGGTTACGGTGGTAGGATAACTAAATGCTTGTTCCGTGCAAAAATTAACGCTAACGGAAAAAAGAAAAAACAAAAGGAAAAACATTATGACACAAACCAAATCGCAGAAAATTCTGCCGTGGACAACAAGAAATTACGTTCTAAACGTTCTTACTTACGTTATAAACACGTTAGTTATCGCAGCACTACTCGTGCTGGCGGTTTATTTTAACGGACAGACGGGCGGGGCTGATTTAGGCGAATACTTAGAACGTTTGGCAACGCCGATTCACTTTTTGATATTGCTTATTTTAACCGTTGCAATAATGGCGCTTTACTTTATTTTTGAAGATAAGAACTTTTTGAGAAACGCCGCTAATTCGGAAATGTTGTTTTTAATAATTGAACTAGCGCTAATCGTGTGCTTTGTCAGCGGAAAGTACGCTAACATTTATTTGCGTCCGCTATCAATCGTTGCGCTTTTAACGTTGTTTTTAACTAACAGAAGAACGGCAATTTTTATGAATTTTATCTTCTGTATTATAATATTTTTGTTCGATGCCTTTTCCGACACCACGTTTAACTATGGGGATTATCCAGCGCTTATAATGTGCTTTTCTTCGGGCGTAATAGCAACGCTTTGTATGGACAACGTGTATTCAAGAATGAAACTTCTTATAATGAGTTTTTTGATTTCTTTGCCCTCCTTAGTGTGCGTTGCAATGACGGTAATAGAACACGGTGGCAGTAACGTCGTTGCCGACTTAATAAGCGGTGTTGCATCAGGTCCACTTGCAGTGGCTTTCTTGATGATATTTCTTCCCTTATTTGAAGCGTGGTTTAAGAGAGTATCTTGCTTTAAATTTTCAGAACTTATTGAACACAAATCAAAACTTATCAAGAAAATGATTCAGCAAGCACCGGGAACGTTCAATCACTCTATCGTTGTTTCCAACATTGCAGAAGCGTGTGCATCGGCAATCGGCGAAGACGCATTGCTTGCAAGAACTTGTGCATACTATCACGATATCGGTAAACTTCGTCGCCCCGAATTCTTTAAGGAAAATCAAGCAGACGGCGTAAACCCCCACGATGATTTAACCCCAGAACTTTCTGCAAACATAATAAAATCACACACCAAAGACGGTTACGATTTGATTATGCGCAGTCGTTTGCCAAAGGAAATTGCAGACGTTTGCTTAGAGCATCACGGCACGCTGCCTATACTTTATTTTTACGGCAAAGCACAAAAGTTTACTGACGGTGAAGTTGATTTAACGCAGTACTGCTACGCAGGTCCAAAGCCAAGAACAAAGATTGCGGCAATCCTTATGATAGCCGACGGGTGCGAAGCCGCCGCAAGAACGCTTCAAGACCGTTCTCGTGAAAACGTTAAAGCGGTCGTTAGAAAAATAGTAAACGAAAGAATGCAGTTGGGTCAGTTTGAAGACTGCGAAATAACGCTTAAAGAACTAAACATTATTATCCACACGGTAGTAAACCACTTGACAGGTGTATATCACAGCAGAATAGAATATCCCAAGGTTAGCCTTGACGGTATGGAGTTATAATTATGGCAAAGTTAAAAGTTGAATGTCTTGATAGAAAAGTAAAGGTAAGAAAGTTAGCAAAAACAGTTTATAAAGTGCTTGGGCAAAAGGCGCACTTTAAAGCGGAATTAGTGTTTCACGACTGCGAAAGTATGCAAAATCTCAATATGTCTACCCGTGGTGTAGATAGCGTTACCGACGTTTTATCCTATCCAAGTATGGAAGACATTAAGGGTTTAATTCTTCGTCCCGAACAATGCAAGACCGAACTTGAAGGCAAGTATATTTTCTTAGGTTCGATAGTTTTGTGCGATGATAAAATTCGTGCGCAAGCAGAAGAATTCGGGCATAGCGAACAAAGGGAAAGAGAGTATCTTATTCTTCACGGATTATTGCACCTTTTTGGTTATGACCACATGACCGAAGAAGACAAGAAAGAAATGCGCGAAAAAGAAAAAGCGGTTATGAAAATTCTTCACCCGGAGGAAGAACAATGAAAAGCGGTTTTGTTGCCGTAGTCGGTAGGGCAAACGCAGGCAAAAGCACGCTTATTAACGTGCTTGTCGGGGAAAAGGTTGCAATCGTATCCCCCAAGCCACAGACCACCCGTGATAGAATTTTGGGCGTTTTAACCACCGACGATTATCAAATTGCGTTTATCGACACCCCCGGTATTTACAAGGCGGACAACCTTTTAAATTCGGTTATGCAAAAAACCACCGCTGATGCAGGGCAAGACGTAGATTTAATACTTTTCGTTATGGATGCGCACGAAGGAATAAGCGATACGGATAGAACATTGCTTAGAAAGTACGCTAGCGGTAACGTTCCGACAATACTTGCGCTCACTAAAACGGACATTATGACCGAAAGTCTTTTGATTTCCGAACTTAAAGAACTTGCTGAGGAAAATGTGGAAATCGTGCCCGTTTCGGCAAGAAAAAATAGGAACGTAAAAGAACTAATAAAGGTAATATTAAATAAACTTCCCGATGGGGAAAAGTTGTTTGAGCAAGACATTGTTTCCGACCGTTCTGAAAAATTTATGGTCGCTGAGATTATGCGTGAAAAAATTCTTTTGAAGTTCGATAAAGAAATTCCGCACGGCGTTGCTATAATAATTAACAAGTTTGGGCTAAAAGAAAACGGCAGGACGATGGAAGTAAATTTAGACATCGTATGCGAAAAACCCAACCACAAAGCCATTTTAATCGGCAAGGGTGGAAAGGCGATAAAGGAAGTTTCTTCGTTTGCCCGTCAAGATATGGAAAAGTTCTTGGGGCGTAAGGTAATGCTAACAACTTACGTTAAAGTAAAAGAAGATTGGCGCAACAGCGCTCAGCTTATGAAGCAGTACGGCTACGAAAATTAGACAAAACAAGTTTGAATAAAAAGTCGTTCTTTCCGCAAACTATTTTTAGCGGAGGGAATATGGATAAGAAAAACAAATCGACCTCGCCCGCCCAAAAAGCTTGGGAACTATTTTCTAAAACGGGCAACGTGTCGCATTATCTTTTTTATAAACAATTAGACAAAGATTAAGGATTTATGGAAGAAAAATTAAGCGGAATAGTTATAGGTGGCGTTTCCTTTGGAGAAAACGACAGAATAATTAACGTTTTCACTCTTGAAAAGGGTGTAGTTTCCGCTAAGATAAAAGGCGTAAAAAAGGCGGGCGCAAAGTTAAAGTTTGCAGCCGAGCCTTTTTGTTTTGCCGAATTTGTGTTTTCAAAAACGCAAGAAAAGCGTACGGTGATAGGCGCAAGTTTAATCGACAGTTTTTATCCCGTTAGGGAAGATATAAAAAAATACTTTGCAGCGGGAGCGGTTCTTGAATTTATTAAGCGTTTTTATAAGGAAAGTATGGTTGATACCGATGAGTTTTTTCTTTGCATAAACGCTTTAAAAGAAATTGCATACGGCGACAATCCCCTTTCAAAATTAGTTGCTTTTTTGGTTTCGGCGCTTAAAAACGTGGGATACAATCTCACGCTGTCGGGGTGCTTTAAGTGTGAAGAAAATATCGACGGCAGAGTGTTTTTTGATTACCGTACGGGTGCGTTTTTATGTGAAGAGTGTTTTGACGGTGATGGTAGGGAAATAAATTTAATCACCCTTAAAGCGCTTATCCTAGCTAAAAACGGTGAACTTACCGATAAAGATGAGGGCGCAGTCAAAGCACTTAAACTATTAGAATATTATATTTTAAACGGTGCAGAAGAAAAAATTTCGTCGATTGGCGAACTTATTAGCCTATGTGAAAGGTGAAAAATTTTAATTTACATTAAAAACGCCCCATTTAAAGTTGATAAAAAAATTTTTTTATAGTAAAATAAATAAGTTAAAAAGCATTATGTGCAAAAAACAAATCATTTAAGACAAAATTTGGAGGGAATAACCTAATGAAAAAATACGTTTATTTATTCAGCGAAGGCGACGCTTCAATGCGTGAACTTCTCGGTGGTAAAGGTGCTAACCTTGCAGAAATGACCAAAATCGGTCTTCCTGTTCCTCAGGGCTTTACCATTTCTACCGAAGCTTGTACAAAGTATTATGAAGACGGCAAGCAAA
>JAGASB010000050.1 GCA_017621955.1 Clostridia bacterium
ATTATCGGTTACGGTTCGCAAGGGCACGCGCACGCACTAAACTTAAAAGATTCGGGCGTAAATGTAGTAGTTGGACTTTATGAAGGAAGTAAGAGTTGGAAAAAAGCCGAAGCTCAAGGACTTAAAGTAATGACTTCAGCAGAAGCTGCAAAAGTCGCTGACATTATTATGATTCTTATCAACGATGAAAAACAAGCAAAACTATATAAAGAGAGCGTTGAGCCAAATCTATCAGAAGGAAAAACACTTGCTTTTGCTCACGGATTTAATATTCATTTTGGCTGTATCAAACCACCTAAGAACGTAAACGTAATTATGATTGCGCCAAAAGGTCCTGGACACACCGTTAGAAGCGAATATCAAGCTGGTAAAGGCGTTCCTTGTTTAGTAGCAGTTCATCAAGACGCTACTGGCGATGCGCTTGAAATAGCGCTTGCTTATGCTCTTGGGATTGGCGGTGCGCGCGCTGGCGTTTTGGAAACTACTTTTAGAACGGAAACTGAAACCGACCTTTTCGGTGAACAAGCTGTTCTTTGCGGCGGTGTTTGCGCTCTTATGCAAGCAGGTTTTGAGACACTTGTTGAAGCGGGATACGATGAGAGAAACGCATACTTTGAATGTATTCACGAAATGAAACTTATAGTTGACCTTATCTATCAAAGTGGTTTTGAAGGTATGAGATATTCTATTTCTAACACGGCAGAATACGGCGATTACGTAACTGGACCAAAGATTATAACCGAAGAAACTAAAAAGGCAATGAAGAAAATTTTAGCTGATATTCAAGACGGAACTTTTGCAAAAGACTTCTTGCTTGATATGTCTGATAGCGGCTCACAAGTTCACTTTAACGCAATGAGAAAACTTGCTAGCGAACATCCTTCCGAAACGGTTGGCAAGGAAATAAGAAAACTTTACAGTTGGAGTGACGAAGATAAACTTATCAATAACTAAAAGGTAAACTATTATGGTAAAAGAAAAAATCGTGGACGGATTTAATAACGCTCCGCATAGAAGTTTATATCACGCTTTAGGACTTACCAAAGAAGAACAGTCAAGACCACTAATCGGTATAGTTAGTTCGTATAATGAAATAGTTCCCGGACATATGAATTTAGATAAAATTGTAGATGCCGTAAAACTTGGCGTAGCAATGGCTGGTGGAACACCTATAGTTTTCCCTGCTATAGCAGTTTGTGACGGTATCGCAATGGGACACGTTGGTATGAAATATTCTTTAATTACTCGTGATTTAATTGCAGACTCTACCGAAGCAATGGTATTGGCGCACGGTTTTGACGGACTTGTAATGGTTCCTAACTGCGACAAAAACGTTCCGGGATTACTTATGGCTGCGGCTAGAGTTAATATCCCTACTATTTTTGTAAGTGGTGGACCGATGCTTGCAGGCAGAGTTGACGGCAAAAAGACTAGTTTATCAAGTATGTTTGAGGCGGTTGGCGCATATTCTGCGGGTAAAATTGACAAAAAACAACTTTGTGTTTGCGAAGAAAACACTTGCCCTACTTGTGGTTCGTGTTCGGGTATGTATACGGCAAATTCTATGAACTGCTTAACCGAAGTTTTAGGCATGGGATTAAAAGGCAACGGAACGATACCCGCGGTTTATTCACAAAGAATAGAACTTGCAAAGCACGCAGGTATGCAAATAATGGAACTAGTAAAAAAGAATATTTGCCCAAGAGA
>JAGASB010000007.1 GCA_017621955.1 Clostridia bacterium
ATAATATAGAAACTGACTTTCACAATATTGGTGGCGTTGATGAAAATATTTTGAGTGGGTCTTTCGTTGCGATTGTACCCATTTCCCCCGACAGTAATTTAGAGTTTATTAAACGGTACGATAAAAATACTTTTACCGAAGAACAAGTAAACCAACTTATTCTTGCTATCCGCTCTCACCCGTTTACTTATGGTTCGGTCGGCAACGTTTATTATAAACTTATCCCGAAAGATTCAAACTACTTGCTTGTTGCATCGGATATGAGCGATTTTACCGCACTATACGCTAAAAATGTCCTTAATACTTTTTTGTCTATTGGCGTTGTTTACGTTCTTTTATTCCTTGTTGTTTGGCGATTGTCTTTCACCGTTTTTCAGCCTTTGCGTGAATCTTTATACAAACAAAAACAGTTTATTTCAAACGCCAGCCATGAACTAAAAACCCCTCTTTCCATTATATCTGCAAACGTAGACGTTATCAGTTCTGACGGCGAAAACAAGTGGGCTCAAAACATAAAGCACCAAACAAAGCGTATGGACGGTTTGGTTGCCGATATGCTTACACTTGCCAAAATGGACGAGGAAAAGATTAAAATTAACCCCATTGAATTTAACCTTTCAGAAGAAATTATAAACGACGTTCTCCCCTTTGATGCGGTTGCATTTGAAAAGGGCAAAACTCTTGACCTTGACGTAGAAAACGATATAATTTATAAGGGCGACTTACAAAGCGTTAAAAAAATTGTCAATATCTTGCTTGATAACGCCGTAAAACACGCCGACGTAGGCGGACAAATTGTAGTAACTTTAAAAAAAGAAAACGGCAAGATAATTTTCGCCGTTTACAATTCAGGAAGTAAAGTTCCAAACTTTGATTCAAACAAAGTTTTTGAAAGATTTTACCGTGCAGACGCTTCTCGTTCAAGAGATTCGGGTGGCGGAAGCGGACTTGGACTTGCAATCGCAAAAGGTATTGCCGATGCAAACAAGTGGAAAATCAGCGCTAACTCTGTATTCAATCAGTCAATGACTATTACCGTTTTATTTTGATTTTTCAGTACTAATAATCTTATACCCTGCATTTTCTATTGCGCTAATAATTAAACTTTCAGCAACGGTTTCATCACAAACTGCCGTTGCTTTTTTTTGCGATAAATTTACATCAGTTCTATATACGCCTTTTACCGAATTTATAGCGTCTTGAACTTTACTAACACAGTGATTACACATCATTCCGTCAACAAAAAGACTAACCGTTTTTGTTTTTACGTTACTAACTTCACCTATCTTTATATTTTTATTTTTTCTTTTTGCTATCCTAAGAGCGTTACTAACCACAAAAAGTGAACTAAACGACATCATTGCCGATGCTATTATAGGCGTCAACGTAATACCGATAAATGAAAGAACACCTGCCGCAACGGGTATTCCTATCACGTTATAAAAGAATGCCCAAAATAAATTTTGTTTTATTATCCTAAATGATTTTTTACTTAAATCTATGGTTTTTTCTAACGCTTTAAGACTTCCGTTAGCGATTACAACGTCAGAACTGTCTATCGCAACGTCCGTTCCTGTTCCCATCGCTATACCAACGTTTGCGCTTTTAAGTGCTGGGCTATCGTTAATTCCGTCCCCAACCATTGCCACAAAATATCCATCACTTTTATATTTTTCTACGATAGAATATTTATCTTCCGGTAAAACTTCGGCACTAAATTCATCAATTCCCACTTGCTGTGCAATTCGTTTTGCTGAACTATAATTATCCCCCGTTATCATTACCGTTTTTATTCCCATACTTTGAAGCGTTTTAATAACTGAAGCACTATCTTCTTTAACGTAATCTGAAAGAGCAAAAACAGCAATAAGTTCAAATTCACTTGCAAAATATATTGCCGTTTGCCCTTCAAATTGATTTTGGGGAAGGTCTAATAAAAGTTCTTCGGGAATTATCTTTCGGTTACCTAAAAAGTATTTAATCCCGTACACTTCGCC
>JAGASB010000051.1 GCA_017621955.1 Clostridia bacterium
ATAAAAACCAAACACGCTGCACAACTTACAAAATAAAGAACTTTCGTTACTTTGTAACACACTTTTGCTGTTTTGATAATTTTGTTTTTTGTTTCCATAATGAAACCTCCTTTATTTTAATTAACTATATATTAGCACAAAAATTATCGTTTGTCAATAATCTTTCGATGTTTTTTATCGTTTATCAATATTTTTTTTGCGAAATGCTTGAATTATTTTCAAAAGTATGGTATAATAAACCCACCGATAAATAAGAATTTGACAAAACAAAATACAAGGAGAAATGACGATATGAAAAAAATCGGATTTATATTGGTGCTGATTCTCACACTCACTTTGCTTTGTAGTTGTGGTGGATATGTCAAGAATTATTCTGCAACTATTTTGATCACTTCCTGTCAAGGCGATGAAGCAAGTATGGAATTTGATACCTTTAAGGGAACGTATAATTTCAAATTAAGAAGAGACGATGATGCCGACCATACGCTTAATCTTAAAGCAAGTCTTGCTGAAGGTGAGATGAATGTTTATATCGGTGTTGATGGTAAAAAGGAATTACTCCGTACCGTTAAGGGTGGAGAATCTTGCGATGAAACGATTACACTTGATGATAAATATGATAATGAAAAAACAATCTACGTCATTCTTGAATCAACGGACAAGTGCATAGATGGTGATTTTGAGTTTGAATACAATTGATTCAAGCGAAGCGTACAAACAAATTCCAATTTATCGAGTTGTTAATCTTTGCGGAAAGATTTTCAAAAGTGTAGCACGGTAGAATATCATTATGGACAAATGATAAACTACCGTGCCTTTTTATTTTCTATTCAATTTACACTAAATCGATTTTATAAACGATTTGTATGTTTCTTGGCGTGTTTTTGTCTTTTGGTGCTGCGCCTACAATAACTCTATCAATAAGTTCTACACTCATTGCTCTTGTTAATTCGGTTACGTTTAGATAGCGTTTAATTTTTGCTATGAACTCATCCACGTCGGCAACAACTTGACTACTTTTTGCAAGACTTTCATTTAGCGATTCTATGTCCGCTGTTAAAGTTTTGTTCTCTTCGGTATATCTCGTTATTAGCATAACGCAAATATCTTCGGGAATTTTACCTTTTACTTTATCAACGTAAGCATTTTCAAGAAGAGCGTCTAAATCGGCAAGGCGTTTGTTTTTTGTTTTCAACTCGTTTTGAATTGACTTAATTTTCTCTTGAGAGAGTTTTTCACTTCTTTCAAGGAAAGCATTTCTAACTGCGTTTTCATCGGCTATTACCATATCAACTTTACTTCGAATATCCGCCAAAATGACTTCTTCAATATCCTTTGCATTGATATGATGGCTAAAACAATACGCTTTACCAAGCCTATTATGGTCGCCACACTCAAACGAGCAATAAACCTTGCCGTTTTTTGTTACGGAGCGCGCCATTCGCATTTTACCGCCACAATCGGCGCAGAACATTAAACCCGAAAGAGCGTGAACGAATCCGCTTCGTTTGGTTTGCCGTCCTTGACTAACCGAGCGCAACATTTCTTGTATGCGTTCAAAAGTTTCTCGGTCAATAATGGGCTCGTGCGTATTCTTAATCACAAGGTATTCGCTTTCATCACGATAAATTCTCTTATGATTTTTATACGAAACGGTAGTCACTCGTTGTTGCACCAAGTCGCCCGTGTAAATAGGATTTCTTAATATCCATTTTACCGATTGCATCGACCAATAGCGCAAACCTCTTGGATGACCTTTTTTGCCAAACTTTTCTTGCATATACCGTTGCGGACAAGGAATACCTTCAAGATTAAGAACGTCTTTTATCTTACTCATAGAGTAACCGTTTAATCTCATTTGAAATATTCGTCTTACAACACTTGCCGCAGGTTCGTCTATAACGGGCAAACGCTTGTATTTGTCCACTATAACGTATCCAAACGGTGCTTTTGGCGAGTGGTATTTTCCGTCTTTCGCTTGTGCGCGAATAACCGATTTTACCTTCTTGCTCGTGTTAGCGGCGTGCCATTCGTTAAAAACGTTCATTATCGGCATCATTTCCATTGCGCTGTTTTCTCTATTTGCCGTATCTACGTTATCTTGAATAGCAATAAACCGTATTCCAAACGTTGGAAAAACGTAATCGAGATATTGACCGACTTGAATATAGTTTCTTCCAAAACGGGAAAGGTCTTTTACGATTATCGTATTGATTATCCCGTTTTTAGCGTCGTCTAATAACTTTTGTACGCCCGGTCTTTCAAACGTCGTTCCCGATATACCGTCATCTACATAAACGTCGTGCAACGTCCAACCTTTTTCGTTAACGTACTTGGTTAAAATTAAGCGTTGATTTTCTATACTCGTTGATTCCGTATCTTGTCCGTCGTCACGTGACAGTCTTGCATAAATTCCTACTATGTAATTTTTATTTTGCTTAGGTTTCACTTTTTACCTCCTGAACCCAAGCGAGCCTTATTCACTTGGCAATAGTATATCATAATTCCTCCTTTTTTTCAAGCGTTTCTGCATAGGCTTTATCCATTGCAATACGCTGTATTATTGTATTTATATCTTTTCCACCGAGATAATAACTCTGAACACAATATTTTTTATCCCTGATTTTTTGTATTGCAGTAGTAGATGGTGCGGAAAGATAGGTGTTGGTGTTTGGTTGCTGTTTAATAATTTTTTACCCCCTGTAATTGATTTGTTATTCGTATTCAATTTTCATAATTTTTCTCCTTTTAATGCCTTTTGCATTTCGGACCGCTTTATTGCGGTGTTTCCTTTTAATAAAAAGGTGTGAGTCTTTTTCAATCCTTTACACAGTTTCTTTTCTATATTAGGACACACGCTCACACACTTTTAGGTTGTTATTAAGTTGTTTTTCGAGCCGTTTAACGGCAAAAAATAAAATCGGGTTTCCCGATTGTTTAAGTAGGTCAAAAACGCGATTTTGGCAATTCCTTTTACCTGCTTTGAAAAAGCGGTAGAATTGCAACAAAATAATTTTTTAAGCGGTTTTCTTAACCTGCTTGGGATTTTTTGATTTTCGCTTCATTTTTTAATCGTTATTTAGCCTCGCAGAGCCCACCACTTCCAATCGGGGAAGTGTAGTGGGCTACACTTATCCGACCTATAAGTTTTTTGCTTCCGTTTTGCTTGCCGTTATGGTGGTCGTATTCTCATATTGTTGTCCTCCTTTTTGAGTATGATAAAAGCCCGCAACGTTTCCGTTACAGGCTTTCTCGTTTTCTATTTAGTTGAGAGTTTTCTCTCTCACTTATATAAGGACACACCTTGCCGTAAATTATGCAAGGATTTTTGAAAAGTTAAAAATTATTTTCTTTTTAAGGATTCTAATCTTTCTCGTACTTTCTTTGGCAAACTCTTAATTACCTTCTTAAGTTGTTCAGGAATAGGGGTTAAATCATTTTCTTTTACAACGTAAAAACCTAACTCTTTTTTAGCATAGGCTAAATTTTGTTTTGAACACTTGCTTTCTAAATATAGCAGAAAAGTCTTCTCAAAGTATTCCATTGGCGTGGTATTCGCCTTTTTTGCTATTGCTTTAAGTTCTTTAATAAACCGTGCGTGTTTACGCTCTTTGGGTTTTTTGAACAATTCCTGCCGTCCTTCTATTTCCTTTTGAAGATGCAAGTATAACCATTGATATTCCAATGGCAAGTCCGTCATAAACTGCAAAAAATATCCACGTGCGGATAAGTCTTTCAAGGAAAACATTTCCGTATAAACGTTTCGAGTGGAATAATCTTCCAACTTATATCTCAGCAAAAACTTTATACCGTAACGATAAAGCTCGCTTTCAGTATAAAACCAACAACGGATTCTTTCATCTTCTTCGGGTAATAAGTTAGAAAGAAAATCTTCTATAGCAACGTTTTCTAAATGTTCTAATTTACCCGTTCTTCGATAGTAGTCGTAGGCGTAATCTACCTTTAACGTAATCTCATCACGAGTGCCGTTGTCTAACTTCGCAGTATATATAATTTCGTCAAGTTCTTTTAATATTCGGCTTACTTGATATTGCTCTAAGTTTAGTTGTTTAGCGATTTCTTCTTGTGTAAAGTCTTGTATGTATGAAAGAGTATAAATATTTTGCTGTTCTTCGGTCAATTCCATTAAAATATTTTGCAAGTCTAATCTTTCACAAGCGTCCGCTTCGTTATAAAAACTCTCCGTATCAGCTTGATATTCCATTGGGTCGGCTTCATCACCATCTTCATCATGATAGATAGGGAAACGCGCAAAATATCTATCGTCATAGTGTTTTAGATTGCTCCTATATAACCGTTTGTTGAACAGGTACAACTCTTTCCATTGCTCAACGGTTATTTCCGTCTTTACAATCACGCCGTCTATCTTTTGAAAATAATAAACCATACCTTCCGTTTTTGCACGTTTCGGAAAGCGATTCAAGTAATATTCTTCATTTTCTTGATAGCACGTCACGTCTTTTGCGTGAAGCTGAACGTGTTTTTTCATCCTAATACACCTTGACGTTATTGTAGCATAGTAAATATGACAACAGTAGGCATATATTATATAAAATTTCGCTAAAAATCACAACCGTCAATTGTCCAAATGTTGAGACATCTTGCTATAAATCGCAAAAAAATATAGTCGTAGCGACTATGCCACGACTCTTAATAAGCCATTCGATTTTATGACGTTTACTCATTTACATTAAAATAAATACTTAAAGCAATCAAAAATTCCAGCCGCCCCGAATTCGGGGCGGCTGCCAACATTGTTTATAAAGTTGTCTATACGATAGGTATTGTAATTATAATACTCTACCGATTACATCGTTGCGGATATTTTCACCGGTGCAATCTTCGGTTGCGGTTACCGTAACGTTGGTTGCGGAACAATTCGTAACCTGATCGGTCTTAGCCGCGCCGACGATTTGACCTGCATCTCTACCTGCAGCAACGGCACACTTGGTTGCCGTGCAATTACTAACCGTACCTGAATTGACATAGCCGACAATTACGCCCGCCTTATCGCCGCACGCCTCGTCATTTGCGTGTTTACAAGTTACGTTTGCGTTGATTACGTGACAATTGTCAATATCACCGGTTAAATAACCTGCGATAACGCCTGCCCAGTGATGCCCTACTACCTTAGCGTTATCTACCGTAAGATTTTTAATCGTTGCAGAAGCCGCGTCGATAAAACCAAACAAACCGCTTGCATAGTTTTTACCCTCATTCGAGCCTGCTTCCCAAACGCTAACGTTTAAGTTAGAAATTGTCTTGCCGTTGCCGTCGAACGTGCCTTGGAAGTAAGTTTTTGCACTGTAGCCGCCCGTCTGCCCGATAGGCGTCCAAGCCACATTGTTAAGGTCGATATCGTTCATAAGCATAACGGTTTTACCTGCATAACTATTTCCATTTTCATTAACGTCTTTCGCAAAAGCGACAAGGTCTTCAGCCGTGGTAATAGCCGTAGCGGTGATTACGTTTACTCTTGTAGCCGTGTTGTTTTTATTGGTGGAATCTTCGCGGATGTTAGCAAAAAGATCTGCCGCATTTTCTCGAGCCACAACGGTGCAATCGATTGCTTGGCAATTTGTAATAGATACTTTACTAACGGCGTTGGCAACTAACGTAGAAGCGCGCTTTTCGCCCGTAGCTATAATAGTGGAGTTCTTTACGCAACAGTTTTCAACCGTGCCGGCATAAGACATACCGATAAATGCGCCGACGTTTTTAGGTCCGGATATATTTGCGCCGTCAATAGTAAGATTCTTAACAACTATTTGTCCGTTATGTTCGTCGTTAGAACCGAACAAACCGGTGCCGTTTACATCCGTGCCAACGATAGTCAAATTCTTAAGCGTCTTTCCGCTACCGTCAAACGTGCCGGCAAAGTCCCAGCCACCAGCTAAAGTACCGATAGGAGCCATAGTAACGCCTGCCATATCAATATCGTTCATCATTACGATAGTCCAATCTTTGTAGTTCGTACCACTGTTAACTTCTTCCGCAAACATCAAAAGGTCGCGGGCGGTATAAAGCTCTACCGTATTTTCAACGGGGTTAGTGCAAAGCGCGTTGCCCTGTACAGCGTTTACGGTGAGATAGAGTTCGCAAGACTTATCCTGATATTCGTTACCTGCGTCGATGGGCAGTTCAATGGAAACTGCGACCGTCTGAATCTTGGTCTTTTCCGCAACTGCCACCGCATCTATCCATTCGGATTTTGCGGTTGCGCCCGTGTATGTAACGTTATCGAGAGTTACAGCAAGACCATCGAACAGACCGTTGTCGGACGAAATGCCAACAAGCGTCTGATATTTGGAAGCCACGTTAGACTCGTTATAAACAACGATGTCGAGCGTAATTTTATCGCCGGGAACAAGTTTTTCAAGAGAAATCTTGTTTCCTTCAACGGTTGCGTTACCTGCAAACAGTTCGCCTTCTACTGTTTCGTAAGCGGTGTTATCCGTATTGGGCTTTTGATAAGAAAGTTTCACGTTTTCGATTTCTGCCGTCATATTGACTTTGCCCGACGAAACGGCAATATTCGCGGTAGACGTGCTTGTAAACAATGCGAAAGTCGCACCGCAAATAAGGCTGAGACACAAAGCAAGAGTCAAAATCGACGAAAGTAAAATCTTCTTTGTTTTCATTGTATAAAGTCTCCTTAAATTATTTTCTGTTTTCGGCTTGTGATTTAGCTTTTACCCTAAATCCAAGCCTACGGTTTAGGGTAGTAGAACAAACGGCAAACGTCAGCCGTTCGTCTTTTGGGTTGCATACACTTGCAAATCGAATTCGATTTCCGCCTGCATTGCGGCGTTGTTATCGTCACGATTGACAAATTCCGCTTTTACGGTAAATTGTTCCGCCGCGTCGCCTTTGAGCATAGAGCCGAGAACTACGTCGTAGTCGGCGCAATCGCAAAGATAAAATTGCTCTTTTTGCGTATCGCCCACGGAAATCGTAATCTGAATTTGCTCTGCAATGATTTGGTCTTTGTCGTTTGCAGGATCGTCTTTCCACAAAATCCGCACTCCGTAATCAAAAGCTACGTCGCCCGAATTGCTTACTTCAACCGTCGTTTCATACCAACTCGTAGGCACAAACAAATCGTCGATTACGAACAACTTATCCGCATTTTGGGTCAAGTCCACTCTCGTCGTATCGGGTGTGCTTTCCGCCATCGTTCCATCGGCGACAAGCACGTTTTCTTTATATTCCACGCGATACAGCCCTACGTCGAGCGAGCCTGCCGACAAATGGTTGTTAACCGTAACTTGGTCGGTAAACAATGCGTACGACGCGCCGACGGCAACGGAAACGCCCAAAAGCGCAGTCAGCGCCGAAAGAAGCAACGTCCTCTTTTTTGTCATAAGTTCCACCTCCTTATAAATTTTTTCTATTAAAACGGTATTATTACCGAATTAAACTGATTACTTGCCCTGTTCGGACTGTTCGTTTTTGAATTTTCTGCGCCTTGCGTTGCGCTGTGCCCTTATGTATTCGAGTTGTTCTTTGTGCGCTTTTACCGCTATATCTATACTGTTTTTAGCCGCTTGCACGCTTTCCTCATTCGTTATTTTCATTACGACGGGCGCAGGTTTTACCGAAACGTTATTTTCTCTTATGTAGTTCTTGAAATCGGCATTCAGCAAAACGAATTGTGCCAATACCGTTCCTTGCCTGATAGTCAGTCGCACGAGTTTTGTAGAACGGATTTTGTATTCTTCGTATCTTTCGTTTTTAATTCTCTTTACGCCTTCTTGGTCAAACGCATACTGCACGATTTCGTCGTAATATTTCTTATATTCGGGCGAAAGGGCAAGATATTTTTCTTCCAACGTTTCGACGTTACTAACCGAGAAAGACACGGCGTTTTCGTCCGCTGTTTCGTTTGAAACGCTTTCTTCCGTTTCCTCTACAACCGTTGCCGCGATTTCCTCTTCCGCAGCGTCCGCTTTCTCTTCAACCGCAGGAGCAATTTCCGCTTTCGGCTCTTCCTTTACGGCGTTTTTCGGTTGCTTGCGCTTGTTTCTGATTTCGTTTATCATCTCATACGCCATCATCAACACCGCAAACAACGATATAACGCAGGCAAAAACCAAAAATATCGTTATCATTACTTGCATAACATTTTCTCCTTTCATTGTTTATTTTCTTCGGAAGTTATCAGCGTATCAGCCGACTGCTCTGCGCTTAATTCCCCCGAATCAGCCGTTTTTTGCAGGTTTTCCAACTGCGCAAGTTTCTTTTTGAGTTCTTCCAACTCGTCGTCTTTTTTCTTTTGTTCTTCCGCTTGCTTTTTCTTTTTATTTTCGGATAGTACGCCGACGATTTTGATAACTTCGAGCACCACGATTATCAAGCACGGCACGATGACGATACAAATAATTCCCACGGGACTCTTTAACGCCGTTATCGCCAATCCGAGGAAATAACTCGTACCCGTTACTTTGCCGATTACGTAGTTCGCCGTATCCTGCGAATAGTCGATTACCTGCGTAAGATAGCCGTCTTGTGAACTTTTATTATCTCCTGCAAGCGTGATAACCGTGCCGTCGATTGAGATTATTCTGTGCGTTATCGTGTCCTGACTGCCGCCGTAAACGTATTTGAAGGTAAGCACGTCGCCGACTTTTAATTGTTCGTACCACGCTTTTGCTTGCGTTTCGTCTTCGGGAACGGTTTGAATAAACACAACGCTTTTAACGGGAATATCTTTTATTTCATAGTTCGACACGTCCGTTTCGTCGCACTTTGCCATTGAATCGGAAATGACTATACGCATTTGACTGCCGAATATATTTACCGCACCGTCCGAATCTTTTTTCGCCATGACCGACAAAACGAGTACGGCTATGCAAACGGCAAAGAATATGTACACCAATACGTTTACCACGATTGAAATAACTTTCTTTGCGCCGATTTTTTTCTTTACTTTATCACTCATAGCCTACTCATTCTTTTTCTATTTTTACCGTTAAATCGAAATTCGTAACGGCGTTCTGCGCTTCGTCTCCCACCTCGAGGGGCATTGAATATTTTACGTTTATAACCAAGGGTTCTTTTGAATCGACGTTAGCGTTAAAGGAAACTTCTTCGCCTTCAAAATAATTCTTCAAAAGGTTTGCGCCCTTACTTTCACCGTCCGCCGAAACTTCCGTATCGATATAATTTTCAAGCGTTCCGTCCCCCACTTTTTTGAACGAAAGGGTAATTTTATAACTGCCTTCCGCCTCGCAAACAAGGCTTATGCCGTACTCCTGACTTTTGCCCGGATAAAAACCCGTAAGAGAAACGTCAAGGTCTTTTACCTTTATCGTTTCGTCTTCCGAAACGATAATATCCGCATTCTTTTTGAAATCTCCGTGAGATTTTATAAGCACTATCCCCAACGCAACGCCGACCAACGTAAGCAAAGCGATTGATATAGTCAACAGCCTTGACAACGTTCTTTTCATACTATCTATCGCCTCCTTGCAATTTTTTCTGCAACTTCACTCCAAAATCATTACTTCCCGGCGTGCGCTTTTTCATAACAAGCCGCAATGCCCGTATAGATATTCCGCAAAACCATTTCTTCCGTCTCTTCCGTATTCGGCAGTTGTCCGTTTGCCACTTGCATAGCGAAGCCGTACACCGAGTTGAAAACGATATACAGCATCGTTTTGGCTTCCTCTTTATCGGGAATAGTGGGGAGCAGCACCGTCGCCAATCTATCAAGCCAATACAAATGATTTTCCATAGCATTTTTTGTAAAGCCGGGAGAATTGTAATAATACACGAGATATTTGCATTCTTCGATGTGGGAGGTTAAATACTTCCACGCCGCATTCAAACAATATGCCGTTCGTTCCTTTAACGGTTGCTTGCCGATAAATTGGTTTTCGTAAGTAATGGCTTGCAAAAGAATACTCATCAGTTTGTCGTTTTCCTGCAAATACGCTTTTGCCAACAATTCGTCCTTATCTTTGAAATTGCGATATAGATACACTTCGTTTAAGTGCGCTTCCGCATTTATGGAACGGGTAGTCGTATTTTCAAGCCCGTCCCTTGCCACAGCTACCACCGCGCTGTGCAATAATATCGCCTTTTTGTCTTCGTTTGACAATTTCATAATCTTCCTTTTTTACCGTGTATGCATTTGCTACATTTCGGTTAAAAAATATATGGCGTTCTGCCATTCCTTTTTTCGACGTACTTTATTACGTCCAACTGTTACGCCGAATAACATATTCGGTGTTCACTTATATTTACATTATACTCATATATGCTCTGTTTGTCAAACATAATCACGGTAAAAATGACCTTTTCACATAAATCGTGTGTTAATTTTCCGAATAACGATACACCGAATATGTTATTAGATGGTTACTTTTCCGACGGGCGATAGTCTCGTCTTTTTTCTTTTTTTGTATGAAACGCTCCTTTTCGGTGGTTACTTTCGCAAAGAAAAATGTACATAGAATAATCTAATCGGCGTACATTTTTCCGTCTTGTGTACGCCGATATATTCTTTTTGAGGCATTTTTTATTATATTTTTGTAAAGATAGACCGATTATGTATTGACAAATAGAATAATTAGTGATATACTTATTATCGCATAAGACCACCGATTAGATTATTCGGCGGTCTTTTTTTATGCTTTTTCAGAGCAATTTCCCAATTTTATTCATAACCTCTTTCTTGTGTTCGGGCATTGAGTGGGCGTATCTTTGCAAGGTTACGTTTGCGTTTTTATGCCCCAAAATTTCCGAAAGCGTTTTGACGTCCACCCCGATTTCCAAGGCTCTTGTGGCAAACGTGTGGCGCAGAGAATGAAATCCTTTATGCGGTATTTGCAAACGTTTCAGCAATCGCTCGAAACTTCTTTGATAAGAACGCACCATAAGCGGTTTTTCGCCGTTCGAGATAACGTATTGATTTTTCGCTTTTCTTTTCATCTCTTTTAATATCGGGACGAGCGATTTCGGAATGGGAATTATCCTCATCGAAGTATCCGTTTTGGGCGCATTGGTAATCCGCCCGAATACGCCGTTTTTGTCTTTTCCGTCAAAGCAAGTTTTCGTTATGGATAATTCGTTTTTGGAAAAATCCACGTCCGTCCATTCGAGCGCCAACAACTCTCCGATACGCAAGCCCATATACAGACAGATAAGAATGCCGTACATTTTCGGCTTTGTGGTTTTGAAAATCGCTTCTTCAATCAGTTTTTGCTCCGCAACCGTAAACGAACTTACTTGTTTTTCCTTCGATTTCGGTCTTTTGATTTTGTTTGCCACCTCTTTTTCGATATAGCCGAGATTGTACGCCGTTTGCAAAGAACTTTGTATAACCGTAATTATTATATTCACCGAA
>JAGASB010000052.1 GCA_017621955.1 Clostridia bacterium
TCAGTAAAATCATAGCAAAAACTGTCCTGCACATAATCTTCACGTGTATCAATTTCAAAACGTAATTTATTTATGCAAATCAGCTTAGCATACCTATTTTGCAAACCACAAAACTTCAACCATATTTTTTCGTAAGGAAAATATGCTTGAAAGTCTTTCTTTGTTCTTATATCGTCATTGTAATTCTTACATTTTTTATACTCTGCCAACGTACCACGTTGTTCCGTTATCCATAAATATCTTGGACTTTCATCCTCTTTTGCTTCTATACTTTTTACTAAATCTAAGATTTCGTCCATTAAAGCCAAGGATGCTTTATCTAAATTTCGTATTGTATTAGACCAATACGTCATCCCATAAACTTCTATTCCTTTCATTTGTTTCTCCTACTCTAAATACCAAATCCAATGATGTCCTTGTTTTTTTGATTTAACACCAAGATTACTTTTTGCCCTTTCAATCGTTCTTCTACTGAACCCCTTTTCTTCTAAACAATCGTAACAGTCTCTACTACTAATTCCTAATGTGCCAATTGCTTTCAAAAGAGACTGCTCACACATTTGCAACATATTAAGTTCTATATTATCAACCCCGTCTGCATATTTCCATTTCGTCAACTTGTCGTTTTTTAGCGAAAAATGCAAATCTTTTCCCTTAGGAGCAAGATTACTTTTAACGTGAACAACTCTACGTAACGTTTCGTCCTCGTCCTCGCAGAGTTTTACCATTAAAATGCTTCTTGCCGCTGCAACAATATCTATGGAACCAAGCGCTCTATATATATCTTTGCCGCCATCTTTCTTGTTCAAATGACCGATAAGAATAACTGCACAATTTGTACGTTCTGCCACTTTGCAAAGATTCGTCATTAAAGGACGTATATCATTTGCACGTAGCATATCATTTTCTCCCAAGTACGCTTGTATCGGGTCTAAAATAAGAACACGTGCGTTTGCTTCAATAATTGCTTTTTCTAATCTTTCATCGTTAAGTGATAAAGGTTCATCTTCTTCCAAGATAAAGCACACCCTGTCGCAATCTGCCCCGTACCTTTCAAGTCGTGGTTTAATTGTGTCAGAAGCACCATCTTCACGGTTCTGATAAATGACATTTTGCTTCTCTACGTTTGTCTGAGACAATGGCATCGGTTTTCCATTAGTCAGAAGCATCGCAAGATATAACGCAAGAGAAGTTTTACCACCTGCGGGGTCGCCTTGTATTATCGTAATTTTTCCATAAGGAATATACGGATACCAAAGCCAATCAACAGGTTTGCTCTTGAGCTTACTGTAATACTCAATACGTTTTATTTCTTCCATACTTTTTGCTCCTAACTGTAATAATACATACTAATTATATTACATATTAAAAGCAAAGTAATTCCGCAACTGTCGCTATTTTATTCCGCAACTGTCGAATTTAGTTCGCCAACTTACAGTTTTGTTGCGAGAGTGAAAAATCTTGGCGGTCTTGGCGAACTTGACTTGTTTTAAGAACCTTTTTACTATGCAATAGTAAAAGACTTGCTTTTTTCGATTTTCAAGTTCGCCAACGCATTGGCGAAGTTCGCCAAATTCAAGCAATTATTTCTTCTTCTACGGTATAGCCGCCTTTCAAGATTATAGAAATTTTCTTGTCATCTAAAACCCTAATACACTCTACAACACAACGCACCACGTCATCACGATAGGTAATAAAGTTTTCCTTTTCTTCAAACATCTTTTTTACCTTATCAATTTCTGTTCGTGTACTCGGCATCGCTTCGAGCCTTTCTTTCATAAAATCACGCTGTTGTCTTAGCGCAACTAATTGTTGTGAAAATCTACGTACTTCCACATCATATTTACTTTTATCGCCTTGCGTTCTTTCTCTTAAAACAATTACTTCATCAAGGCTTTCGTTAATTTGCTTAATTTGTTGCTCTATCGCATAAATGTCTAATGTTTCATCAACTCCTGTCATCGCATACGTCAATGCCGTTGTTATACAGTCCATAGCACCGCCAAAATCTGAATACGCCTTTAAGAGTCCACGACATATAGCATCGTGCAAGTCCTGTTCTCGTACTGCAAGAGAATCTTTACACGCTTCCCTGCCATTTTCTATACGATTAAAACACATCCAAACACCTTCACTTTCGCCGTTCCTCTTTTTCCAAGTTTTACGACGATATACACTTCCGCAATCTCCACAAATTAGAAGTTCAGTCAAAGCATATTTGCCACTATATCGACCAAATTCAGTTCTTGCCCTATCTGATACTCTACGTTTACTCGTTCGCCTTGCCATTTCTGCTTGCACGGCTTGAAAAACGTTTCTCTCTATAATTGCAGGGTGATTGTTTTGTATATAATATTTAGGTAATTCACCACGATTTACACATTGTTTCTTGTTGATTGGGTTATCAACGTATGTCTTTTGCATAAGCATATCTCCACAAAATCTCTCGTTTGTCAATATGCTTTTAACAACCATTGTTTCCCACTTCGTATCACCTTTTCTCGTTAAAATTTGATGCTCTTTCAAGTAATCACGTATCTGAACCAAACTGTTACCCTTTAAGTACATTTCAAATATCAAACGGACAGTTGATGCTTCCGATTCTACTATCTTCGGCTCTCCATCTTCGCCTTTTTCATAGCCAAGTATATTGTACCTAAATTTGAAAGTTCCTGATTTCATACGTTGTTGGATACCCCAACGAACGTTAGCACTAATATTTTCACTTTCTGACTGTGCCATTACAGAGTGTAACCCCAAAAACATTTCATTTTCAACTTTTAGAGTATCCAAACATTGCTCTTCAAAATACACCCCTATTCCTTTCGCTTTCAGCTTACGCACCATTTTGAGAGAATCAACCGTGTTTCTCGCAAATCTTGCTACCGACTTACAAAGGATATAGTCTATTCTGCCACGCTCACAGTCTCTAATCATACGATTAAAATTATCACGATTTTTCAGCATCGTACCTGTGATGCCCTCGTCAGCATAAATATCTGCCAACTTCCAACGTGGATTTTTTGCTATCGCATCCGTGTAATATGCAACCTGAGCCTTATAACTTTCTACTTGGTCTTCACTATCCGTTGAAACACGACAGTACGCCGCAACTTTGAGTTGTCTATACTCGTTGCGTTTTGTAGACAGCATAGGGTTGGCTTCAATTTTCGTTATTATTCTTGGTCTATCTTGCATACTTCCACCTCTTCTTTATTTGTAAGTTCTGCCCCGTTAATATATCGAACAATCACGTAACCGTCTCTATCAACGCTTATCTTTTCTATGTGCTTTTCTATAAAAGCCTTATCAACACGTTCTTGTGCCACTATCTTTGCACAATCTTCAATAAGCATATCTGTATAAATATCAGGCGTTGTTTCGTTGCCAATTTCAAACTTTAACTGAGCAAGTTCAAAAATCATTTTCTTCCCTGCCGTAAATGTTGGATTCTTGCTACCAAACACTCTATTTACTTCATTTTGACAACGTTTTAATGCAGGATTATATGATGTTTCTTGTCTAATAGGAACGGCAATATTGGGGTTTTGAGTAATTTTGAAAATTATCGCATTGATACCACCAAAAATTACATTATCCGACAAGTAAATCTCATTTCCACAACCCTTTCTACACATCCACTTTTCTCTACTGCGCCACTTGGATATTCTTCGTATAGGACTACCGCATTGAGCGCATATCACTTTGTTGTTTCTTAGATACTCTATTTCTTCGTCAAAGTGTATTTTCTTTGCACCTTTACTTTCTTTTAACTGCTTTGCATAGACAAAATCATCATCGTCGATAATCTGCGGATACCCGTCTGCACCGATATATTTTTCATTGTCAATAATTCGTGCAATACGGTTCTTATTCCATTGACAATTACCCAAGAAATATTCAACACTTTCACGGGTAAGCTCGTCGGCTATCTCTGCCAAGAGTTTGCCGTCTATGTAGTCTTTGAATACACGCTTGACAATAATCGCTTCCGCATTGATTATAACAAGTTCTCCGTCTTGCATCCCATATCCATAGGTTATCATTCGATTTGCCATTTCTATCTCCTTACTTTTAGTTCCAACTCGCCCTTTACCTTAAACACAAACGAACCGTCTTGTTCTATGTAAAGCACATCAACAATCTCGTCATATAATTCAGGGTAAAATTCGGTTATCGCCTTTGGCTGTCTTTCTAATATTCTTTTGAGTTCTCTTAAATTCTCAATACACTTTTCTTCCTCATCAGCATTGAGAATCTTTATTCTTCGACTACGTAACTCGGCAATTTTTCGCTTTATCCTATCGACTTTTTCGGAATAAGTTACTTGGTCTAAAACTCCTGATGCAAGCATATCAGCGTATGCTTTATTTTGAGTTGATAGAGTTGCAAGTTCTCCGTCAATTTCTGCAATTTCCGAATTACCTAAATTGCATTTTACTTTTAAGGAAGTCAATAGATTGATTGTTTCATCAACTACTTTTTTTCGGTT
The DNA here is from genome assembly GCA_017621955.1 of Clostridia bacterium. Next base: position 4,493 of record JAGASB010000052.1, read on the forward strand.
CTCTTGTAGTGCGTTATACATACGAATAAACGCAGTCTCTATCTCTTCTCGTTTTAGTTTTGGTGTATGACAAACGTCTATGGTCAAGCCTTTTCGTGCGCACCCCCACATTTCCATTTCAGTATTTAATTTGCGGAAAGCCCAACCACATTTCCTGCACCTTATTTTGCCCGTGAAGAACTTTTTATTGTTTCCGTTTCCTGCAAACTGCTCTTTTCTTTGTTCACGTATTCTTTGAACTGCATAGAAATCTTCTTTTGATATAATTGCAGGGTTAGCGTTTTCAACGTAATACCTATCTTCTTCCCCACGATTTGGTCTGTTTCTAAGCGGTAATATATTCGGCGTAAATGTCTTTCGCATCATATAATCGCCCATATATCTTTCGTTTGTTAGAATATAATTTATCCTTGCAATACCCCATACCATTTCCGTATCTTCGTGCATTTGCATATACTTCGCAACGGCTGTTGCCCCTATGCCCGACAAATACAATTTATAAACTAATCTAACTTTTTCTGCTTCTTCGGGGACTATCTCCAAGTCCTTATCGACAAGTCTATATCCATACGGAACCGAACCACAGTAAAAAGTACCATTTTCCATTTTCATACGAACTGACGTAACCATACGTCTTGAATGAGACAACGATTCGCTCTGAGCAAATGCACTCTTGATATAAAGCATCATTTCTGAGTTCATTTTATCCGTATCTATCTTGTCATTTTCAAAATATACACTTACACCGTTGTTCTTCAGCTCTCTTATTGCTTCAATACATTCAAGCGAATTACGAGCGAAACGCAAGATGCTTTTAACCAAAATTCTATCAAGTTTTCCGTTTCTCGCATCCTTTAA
>JAGASB010000053.1 GCA_017621955.1 Clostridia bacterium
ATGCTGGTGACTTGAAAAAAGGGAACACTAACCTTTATTTGTTTAAGTTGGGTGAAAATCATTATAGAATGGTTGCAATTAACCGTGAAAATATTTTTAACCAACCTATTGTAAAAATGCCTTTTAAGATAAAAGATGCACACGTAATAGGCAAACCTGGTTGGGCTAAGCCGACTATTAAAGGCGAAGATATATTGATTTTTAGAGTTAATAATAGAAGTTCAGAAATCGTAGATATTACCGTTTAAAGATAATATCGTTGCTTTGCGATGGGATAGATGTGTTTTGTTTTCTAAACTGTAACGGACTTACCCCTATAATTTTTTTAAAAGAAGTGTTGAAGTATTTGCTGTCTGAAAATTGAAGCATATCCGAAATTTGTGTTGCAGAATAGCTTGTGTTGATAAGTAATTTTTTTGCTTCTTCAATCTTTAATTTGTTAAAGTAAGTAAAAATACTTTCACCCGTGATATCCTTAAAAAGTTTGCAAGTAAAAGATTTTGAATAGCCTATATTCGAACATACAGCGCTAAGCGATAATTTCTTTTTTGCGTTTTCTTGGCAAAACTGTTTGATTTGTTCTATTAATAAATCATAAAAGTTATCGCCTTCAAGGACAATAAGCGGTGAGTTTTGAGAGTCTACAAGTTGGCGCAGTGCAAGTAAAATCAAATATTCAAGTTGAATAATAAGCATTTGCATACAACCAAGTTTTTGTTGTGTTAAACGTACAAGTTGCTCAGCCTTATTGTGGGTAAAAGAGTTTTTGCCTTCACGTTCTAGATTAAGAATAGCGTTGCGTTGTTCAAAAGAAGTTTTTAATTTTTGCAAACCAAGTGGTTTAAGATAGGGTGATAAACACTCAAAACAGATACAGAACGCTTTGGTTTTTTCACTTTGGTCATACTTATGTGGGACGTTAGGTGGGATAAAAAAAATATCTTGTGAATTAAGTGTTATTTCTTTACCGTTTACTATACAGTCAAGTGTTCCTTCTTCTATATAACAGACCTCCCAAAAGTTGTGCGTGTCAATTTCTTTACTGTATTCTCCGTTATAGTTACGGTATTCTAACGCGCAAATTTCATCAACAACTATTAAGTTTGCAATTTTATGCCTTAAATACTTTTTCATAACAATAGTATAACATATTACGTCGTGTAGTACAACAAAATATAAAAATTATATTAAAATATTTTTATTGTTTTTTTCAATAAGAATATTTTGGCAAGTTTGATGTTGTTTATTGTATTATTAATTTTAGACGCTTAGTAAAATTAAAAAAACCGCAAAAATAAATAAAAATAAAACAAGACCTGTTTATATATCAAATGTTATAATCATCAAAAACAAACATTAATAGTATGAACGTTTCAATAAAAAAGTTATAAAGATTATCATATAAGAATATGAAATATATTCTTTATTGTTTATTTTATAGCAATATAATGTAAGTGTTTTGCTGTAAGAAAGCAATATTTTTCATTGTAATTGTTAAAAAATTGTTTTATAATTAAAAAAGATAAAAATAATATTAAATAAATGTTAAACGAGGAGAAAATTATGAACTACACAAAAATAGACAAGAGCGAATATGCAAAAAGGGTAGCCGTACTGCGTGAAAAGATGGCAAAAGACGGCGTAGATATGGTAATGGGATACTCAAACTTAGTAGAACTTGGTATCGTAAGATATTACTGCGGATTTGCACCTGTAAATGAAAACGCAGCGATAATTATACCGATAGATGGCGACGTAACGCTATGCGCAGGGCAAGCAGGATTCGACTATGCAGAAGTACAAAACCAATTAGAAGGAAGCATTATTAAAATCTTCCCCGAAGTTGGCGAAGTATCAGGGTTTGAATACGACACGGAAGGGCAATTAGACTTTGCCGAATACTTCCGTCAAATTAAAGCACAAAAAAATATTAAAAAAATCGCAATCATCGGAAGACTAATATTCCCGTCAATAATATACAACAAATTAACTTCGGTTTTCTCTGATGCAGAAATCGTAGATTATGATGACGTACACTATGGACAAAGAGTAATAAAGAGTGCAAATGAAATAGAAGTATTAAAGACTAACTGGGAAATGGTTAGTGAAGTATTTACGCAAGTTGTACCAAAGATAGAAGAAGGAATGACCGAAAGGCAAATACAAGCGCTATTTGAATATGCGATATATAACGTAGGTGCAGAATCAAGTGTACAAGCATTTGAACCAATGGTAGCAACAGGAGTAAAGAATTCATACATCAGTATGTGCCGTAACACACTTAGGAAAATAGAAAAGAGTGAAATCTTAAACTTAGCCGCAGGTGTTAGTTATGAAGGATACAACGGAATAATATGTTCACCATTAGTACTTGGCGAAATACCACAAAAGATAAAAGATGCAGTAATGTGTGCTTATGACGCATTAAACTTTGCATCGGACAAAATGAAACCAGGCGTACCTTGTACAACCGTTCTTGAAGCATACGAAAGTTATTTAACCAAATATGGATACATACAATATTGTCCTTATGGCAGTTTGCATAGCACGGGAATGTTAGAGTGTGAAGCGCCTGTATATTCAAAGAAGAACGGAAGAATAATAGAAGAAAATATGGCAATATG
>JAGASB010000054.1 GCA_017621955.1 Clostridia bacterium
TCTCTTTGCTTTAAAATAATTTTTTATTATATTTGCACAAATTTCTTGCTCAACTCCGCCCGTAAATTGCGTACAATGGTTAAGCCCACCGTCAGTCAGCACGGAAAACTTACTTACAGCACAACCGCTTTTTGGCTCAAACGCACCAAAGTAAACGTGTTTTATTCTTGCATTGACTATGGCACCTGCACACATTGCACAAGGTTCCATAGTTATATACATTTCCGCACCGTCAAGTCGCCAACTTTTCAGCTTTTTACAAGCTTTATTGATTGCTAAAATCTCTGCGTGTGCAGTCGCAAGCTGAGTTTTTTCCATTGCGTTTCGTGCCCGTGCTATAATTTTTCCATCAAGAACTATCACTGCACCCACAGGCACTTCGTCTTCTTTGACCGCTATAAGTGCTTGCTTGATTGCGGCGTTCATAAATTTTTTTTGCATAATTTCTCCCAAACGTAATCGGTTACAACTTGCACAACGTTACGGTTTTTCTGGTATATAAATTCTAATTGTTCTTTTTTAATAGGGTGTGATAATAGGTCACTACCAACTTCAATGGTAAGTGCGGGTATCTTTAATTTTTCAATGCACCAATCTTTATATCCACCTGCTGAATATGGCGTTTCCTTTATATTATAACCCGTTTCTTTTGCCACCACTTGCGCCAAGCCTAAATCACGGATTGCCCGTTTCCCTTTTTGAAAAAATTGCCAATAAATTTCTTCACCCTTTGAGTGATAACTTACCGTTGCATCGGGTTTAACTTTTAGTGTAAATTCTTTTAACGCTATCGTTTCAGGTTCGGAAAACGGAAATTTACCTATATAATTTTCACTTCCACGTTGTGTGGTATTACTTTTGCCCGTACCCCACCTTGCATCAAAATTAACGTTTAAATCCACACCACGCCCATTTGCTTTATAAAGTGGATTATCTCTATTGCAAATGGCTATTCCGTCAGGGTTTACGGCAGGAATAAAGTAAACCGTACCCGCTTTTTTTGTTAAAACATGCGCTTTTATTTGTTCTAAAGCTAAGTGCGTCGTTATATATTCACGTGCGTGAATTGCATACTGAAATATGATTACGGGTCTATTTGTAACTGCAACCTTAAAACAGTATATCGGCTTATTAAATAGACTTTTGCCTATAACAAATTTTTCGCCCGTAAAATCATTATAAAAATTATCTAATTCATTTAAAACACACATACTTAATTGTATGCGTTATTTATGATATGCGCTACCTGCGTTTATAGAAAACGACCTATAAAGTTGCTCACAAAGCATAAGTCTAAACAGCGTATGAGGAAAGGTCATATCGGAAAAGGAAATAAGACCGTCCGCACGGCTCTTCACAGCATCACAAAGTCCATACGAACCACCTATAACGAAAGTTATTACACCGTCGCCTAAATCGACGTGTTTTTTTAACGTTTGAGCAAGTTTTTCACTTGAAAGTTTTTTGCCTTCTATCGCCATTGCGTAAACACGTCCTTTTAAGTGCGGTAAAATCTTTTCACCTTCACGAAGTTTTACCGTTTGAATAACGCCGTCATCAACCTTTGTAAAGTTTTCTTCCGAAATTTCAGTTATAGTAAACTCACAATACTTTGAAAGCCTTTTGGCATATTCAGTTATCCCTTCTTGAAAATATTTTTCCTTAACCTTGCCTACCGCAACTACGTTTACTTTTATCATATCACGCCACCGGAATTAAATTTAAAATAATCATTAACAAACATATTATAACGCCAAACAAGCCGAAAGGAACAAAAAATTTACTAATAGTGCCGTCCTTTTCATCATAAGTATGATATTTTTTAAGATTTTTAACTATTATAATCATAAATACGGCTAAACAAATTATTCCACATACTATGCTTATAATATTCATTAAATCGAGTTGAACTTTAAAATACTCCAACAATATAACCATTGCATTGTTGATAAAGTGTGCAATCATACAAGGAATAGTGCTTTTTGCGTATATTGCAAGTAACGCTAGTCCCGCCCCGTAAATTATTTGATAAACCAACTGTGATGCTGAACAATGATAAAGTGCAAAACATAATGACGTACACATAACGGCAACGATAGGTTTAGCACCTTTTAAAGCGTTCAACATTAAGCCACGGAAAAAAGCTTCCTCAACTATTGCAGGTACAATCGCAAGGACAATTAAATACACAACTAAATCGCCTACGCCATTAAAAGCCAAAACAAACTCACTAACGTAACAACCTAAACTTTTAAGTGCATTTATAAATATGCCGTTTACAAATCCCAAGCCAAACAACATTCCCATCGCAAGCAATATAGATGGCAAAAGCGAAACTGCATTAAACTTTTTTACACCCGTAAGTTCAGTTAAATTGCCACGTTTAAAAATACGATAATAACCTATCACCGCAAGCATTGCAAGTGGAGAAAATAAGGCACTTATTGCAATACTTATCGTGCTTTGAGATTTTACGATTGCATTTAATACGGCTTGCCCTATAAACACGATAAATATATATAGGCAAATCATTGCCGAATATGCAATCCCGCCATCTTTATGTTCCATTTTAGTAAAACTGTCGACTTTGTTCATAATTGAAAATACATTTTATACAATTTAATTTTGTTCAATTTTTTATAAATTTGGCTTTTTTCAAATAAAAAACCCCAAAATATGTCAATTTTGGGGTTTTTATTATATTAGCCTCTTGTTGAATAGTTTGGTGCTTCCTTAGTAATTGATATATCGTGGGGATGTGATTCCACAAGCGAAGCACTTGAAATCTTAACAAACTGAGCATTTTTACGGAGTTCGTCAATGGTTCTTGTTCCGCAGTAACCCATACCTGCACGAATGCCACCACACATTTGGAACACGATTTCAGAAAGAGCACCACGATAAGGTACACGACCTTCAACACCTTCGGGAACAAGCTTTTTAGCATTTTCTTGGAAGTAACGGTCTTTACTACCGCAAGCCATTGCAGGAAGTGAACCCATACCCCTATAAACCTTAAAGCTTCTGCCTTGGTAAATTTCAATTTCGCCCGGGCTTTCAAGCGTGCCTGCAAACATACTACCAATCATAACGGCTGCTGCGCCACCACCAATTGCCTTAGTAATATCACCACTATATTTGATGCCACCGTCGGCAATAACTTTCTTGCCGAACTTTTCAGCACGCTCAGCACAATCCATAACCGCTGTTAGTTGTGGAACACCGATACCTGCAACGATACGAGTCGTACAAATAGAACCAGGACCGATACCAACCTTAACAACGTCTGCACCTGCACCGATAAGTGCTTCGGTTGCGTCTGCCGTTGCAACGTTACCTGCAATAATAGGTAAGTTAGGATAATTCTTTTTGATGGTTGAAACCATATCAAGAATATTCTTTGAATGTCCGTGCGCACTGTCTACAACGATTATATCAACCTTTGATTTAACAAGTGCATCAACTCTTTCAAGCGTATTTTTTGAAACGCCAACTGCTGCGCCTACTAAAAGTCTACCGTTCTTGTCTTTTGCTGAATTAGGATATTGAATAGTCTTTTCAATATCTTTAATGGTTATAAGACCCTTTAAGTAACCGTTATCGTCAACGATAGGTAATTTTTCTATTCTATGTTTACCTAAAATTTTCTGTGCTTCATCAAGCGAAGTTCCAACCGGTGCGGTAACCAAATTTTCTTTGGTCATAACATTCTCAATCGGTTGAGAGAAGTTGCTTTCAAAACGCAAGTCACGGTTTGTCAAAATACCCACCAATTTACCGTTTTTGGTAATAGGAACACCGCTGATGCGATATTTTTCCATAAGAGCAAGCGCATCTGTAACGGGGTTTTCGGGTTCTAGAAAGAACGGGTCGGTAATAACGCCGTGTTCACTTCTTTTAACCCTGTCAACGTGTTGAGCCTGTTCTTCAACAGACATATTTTTGTGGATTATACCAATACCGCCTTCCCTTGCCATTGCGATTGCAAGTCTAGATTCGGTAACCGTATCCATTGCAGCCGACATAAGCGGGATATTAAGCTTTATGGTAGGAGTTAGCGCAGTTGATAAATCAACGTGTGCGGGAACAATTTCGCTTGCCTGTGGAACAAGCAGTACGTCGTCAAAAGTTAAGCCTTCTTTAATAATTTTACCCATAGTAATCTCCTTTATTTTTCCTAATTAAGTTTTTGTAAATCAGCCACCCTATACTCTTCTTGTAAAGTAGAAACGTTAGTGCAAGCCGTAATTGCAGATTTTATCGTTTGTTTTTCATTTTCCGCCGTGTTTTCGTCAACATATTCTAAAACAAGCGTTGATAGCGGATTGTGTTTAGTATAGCCGTTTTCACTTACAAATTCTTGTGACACCACGCACGCTTTATCAATCTTGCCGTTTTTAGCAAGGGACAAAACGTAACAGCCGTAATAGTATTCTTTGTCAGAAAGCGCATCATCTTTTGATAAAAGACTTTCAAAATTATCGTGATTTATAAGCTCACCTAAATACTTTTCAGAGCGACCATAGTCCTTTACCCCGTACGACTTAATAAAAAGAGCATCAAGGTCTAAAATATCGCCAGATTTTTCATACTGCTTTTCATAAAAGAAAACGGACGCAGAATAATTCCCCACGCCGTCAAAAAAAACCGCAACCGAAGCGGGTGCAAACAAACAGAATGCCCCGAAAACAGCCGAAAGTGCAACAATAATTGATGCAAGTGTTATTAAGCTTGTTTTAATAACCAGTTTCTTCAAGTATCTACCTTCTAAAAAGTATTTTTATTATTTTATCAAAGATTACGTTAAAAATCAAACTTTTACACGCAAATTTTATAATAATTAAGAATTACTTTTAAATTGTAATCATATTTTATCGTAAAAGGAGTTAAATATGAAAAAATTTATCACGTTATTTTTAGCCGTTTTATGTGCCGTAACGCTATTTTGCGGTTGTAAAGGTGGCAATCCATTAGAAAAGCACGTTAGCGAACTGCGCTCTGACGTGTTTTACGGACAAAGTGAAAACTACACGGTAAAAGCAGGTTACGGATTTAAGGAAACACCTTATAATAACGACGGAACTGCACGTTCACGTCAAAATCTTTTAACTTTTAGATTGTTAAATAAAGAAACTGACGACGTCTCTTATTCTTTAACAACGACAATTAACGAAACGCAATATAAAACTGTTTTTAAGTTAAACCCCGTCTCTCACGCACTGACCGCCACGATTGAAATTGATGGATTTAATCTTAAAGAGTTCTCAGTTACCATAAATAGTGGTGCTAATACGGAAACGGTTACGCTTTTATCACAACTTCCCGAAAACACTATAAACTATTTAACGGCGCTTAGCCACCTTGAAAAAGAGCAAAGCGAACTGATTAAAAGTTATTACGACGTAGACGGTAACTTTAATGCTGAAATATATGCACGCGTTCTAGTTAAAGACGGCAAGCCGTATTGGTATATTGGCATTGCTTCGGGCAACGAAAATTTAAAAGCGCTTTTAATCGACGGCGTTAGTGGTGAGATACTTGCGATTAGAGAAATATTTTAATTTATTAAAAACAGCAGACTGTCGGTCTGCTGTTTTTGACATAATTATTCTATAACGTATGCTTTTTTTATTACCACAGGTTCAACGGGAACGTCGTCATAATACGCCCACCTTGTAGTCTTTACTTGTGAAATTTCTATTGCAACGTTTAAGCTTTCTTCGTCGCACACTTTACCGAAAGCGGCGTACTGCGCATCAAGATACGCTTGGTCGTCAACGCAGATAAAAAACTGTGACGAAGCGGAGTTGGGATCCATAGTTCTTGCCATAGATATAACGCCTGGTGCGTGATGCAGGTCGTTCTTAACGCCGTTCATAGCAAACTCACCTTTAATGGTGCGGGGTGCTTTTTTATCTTTAAGACCGCCTTCCCAACTGAATCCACCGCCTTGAATCATAAAGCCGGGGATTACACGGTGAAAACACAAACCGTCGTAAAAACCACTCTTAACTAAATCAAGAAAGTTTTCCACGCTTAAAGGTGCGTGTTCGGGATAAAGCTCTAAATTAATTTTTTTACCGTTTTCAAATTCTAAACAAACTTTTGACATAATTTCACCTATTTTTTCAAGTTGTAATTATCTTTAAGTGACACAATTTCACTTAATATTTCTTTGCCACCAACGTTTAAGCGCTTAAAGTAGCCTGTACGGATAAACTGATAAGCCGTGTTATAATCGTTTTCTAAAACGTAAGGTTCAACCTTGCCGTTATGGATAGTAACGCTTTCTTTGTTCATACGCTCAGAAAAATCTTGACCAGCGTATTCTTCATCTTTTAATAGATGTCCGTACTGACGGATTTCCATATCGGCACAAGTATCAGCATTTACCCATTGTATAACGCCTTTACATTTTATGCCAGA
>JAGASB010000055.1 GCA_017621955.1 Clostridia bacterium
CTACTTTCTTCCCTTACGTCGTCAAGCATCTTGTTGCGCTGTGCTTGTATATCGCCTTGGTCTTTTTCATACTTTTTAGTTAAAGACTTTGCGCTAAAACGCCAACACAAAAATGAGGCTATACATGCCAATAAGACCACGACTGCAACCAAAATCCATGGTAAAGTGCTGTCGGGTGCCAAGAACAGGGAGCTGTAAAATAATTTCTGCATAATATTATGCCCTCCTGTTTTTATTTGTACGCATAGTTTTTCTATGCGCTACTTACTACTATATATTGTATTACAATTTTATTTAAATGTCAATTCTTATCAGTTGTTTTTTTCTTTATTATAGAAAGCATCTAAAATTTTTGTTTTGATTTCTTCTGCAACGTCTAAATTACTTTCCAAGTAATCAACTGCCTTTTCTCTACCTTGGGCAATCTTTTCGCCGTTATAAGAAAACCACGAACCACTCTTTTGAAGAATATCAAATTGAAGTCCAAGGTCGATTAAGCAACTTCCCTTAGAGATACCTTTGCCAAAAATAATATCAAATTCAGCAGTCTTAAAGGGCGGAGCGACTTTGTTCTTAACGATTTTTGCCTTAGTGTGATTACCATAAGCACCGTCGCTATCTTTAAGCGCATCAGATTTTCTTACGTCAATACGAACGCTTGCGTAAAATTTAAGCGCTTTACCACCCGCAGTAACTTCGGGGTTACCGAACATAACGCCAACTTTTTCACGAAGTTGGTTGATAAAGATTATACAAGTTTTAGACTTGTTGGTTATTGCAGTAAGTTTACGGAGCGCTTGGCTCATAAGTCTTGCTTGAAGACCAACGTGAGAGTCGCCCATATCCCCTTCGATTTCTGCCTTAGGCGTTAAGGCTGCAACAGAGTCAACTACGATAATATCGACCGCTTTACTGTTTACAAGCGATGCGGTAATATCAAGTGCCTGTTCGCCCGTGTCGGGTTGAGAAACGTAAAGTTCATCAAGATTTACGCCAAGTGCTTTTGCATAAACGGGGTCAAGTGCGTGTTCAGCGTCCACGAACGCTGCGATACCACCTGCCTTTTGCGTTTCCGCTATGCAGTGAAGTGCAACGGTGGTTTTACCCGAAGATTCTGGTCCGTAAATTTCAATAATTCTTCCACGTGGAAGTCCGCCAACGCCGATTGCAAGGTCAAGGGATAGACAGCCTGTGGGCAAAACTTCAATATTTGTGTCGCCTGCTTCTTGTCCTAAACGCATAATTGCGCCCTTACCGTATTGTTTTTCAATTTGTGCCATTACACTATCAAGTGCTTTTATTTTTGCTTCATCCATCTTTTTTTCCTCTATATGTTTTTTAATTTTTTAATAGCCAAAAACAGCGCAGTATTAACCGCCGTTTCGGTAATATTCTCTCTTGAACCGTTAAGATTATAGCGATAGGTGTGAACACCATCTCTTGTTCCTACTGCTATATAGCATAACCCTACGGGTTTTTCGGTATTGTCGCTTTTTGGTCCTGCAATGCCCGTGGTTGCGATTGCAACGTCCACGTCTGCATTTTTAAGTAACCCCGCAGCCATTTGATACGCAACAACTGAACTTACTGCACCGTGCTTACTTAAATCTTGTGCGACAACGCCTAATCTTTTTATTTTGCTTTGATTTGAATAACTTACTATTCCTTCTTGAACAAACTCTGATGCTCCGGGATTTTTTATCACTTCCGAAACAACCTTACCGCCCGTAAAACTTTCAGCGACGGCAAGCCTTAATCTTTTGAGTTTCAACACGTCGAAAAGCCTTTCGCCAAGCGAAGTGTCAAACTCTGCGTAAATGTTGTCTTTATGATTAGAAACAACGTATCTTATAATTTCACTGCGTACGTCGTCGCCCGTCTTTTCGTTGAATAAAATATCGACAGTTACGTCCCCAAACTTTTCGGTAATGCTGTAATTAAAGCCGTCTACACCTATATTTTCCGCTTCGATAAGCGTGTTTTCTATCGCACTTCTATCGCCAAAATATTTAAGAACTAAGCGACTTCTTTTTATGCCAAGTTTATTTTCAAGGTAAGGCAAAACGTACTTATCGCACATAACCTTAATTTCACGGTACGATTCGGGAAGCACCGATAAAGTAAGCTCGTTACCGTCAAGAATAAAACCTTGAAACCCACCGTTTACGTTAGGGATAACCGTTCCTTCAAGCGGAAGATGAGCATAACTTTCGGGGTAGTCCACGCCGTTTGATTTTGAAACTGCATCTAAAAAATTCTTCGCATTTTCGTTTTCGACAAAAACCGTGTCAAGACACTCTGCTATTATTTTTTTATAGTCAAATACAGCCTTATCCCCACCGATTATAACCAAATTATCGCATACGTCCATAAAATTTTCAAACGTATGCTTAAAAGTAATATCGTCGGTGTGCGATAAAATTTCAACAGTTCCAACTGCAAAGCCACCGTCGCTAAATGCACCGATTACCTTTTGATAGTATTCCCCGTCAAACGCCTTTTCTGGCGCACGGAAAAAAATCAACGCAGTTTTCATTTATTTTCCTTTAATACGCTTCTATTTTTAACAATACATTCAGTACCCGATATAATTGTGAGTATTGTTGCAACGCCTAAAACAACAAGTCCTATAACGTTTATTGTTGTGTAAACGCCAGGCATCCAATCTGCACCCACCAAAAGTATGATGATTGCAATGTCTGTTACGAAAGTTTTAACCTTGCCCGACCAGTCAGCCGCAAGCACTGCACCTTTTGATGCCGCAACCATTCTAAAACCGCTAACGATAAGTTCTCTTGCAAGAATAACCGCAACTGCTATCGCTGTGTAGTAAGGAAGTATTGCACTTTCCCCACTCATTGGTAAAAGCATAATGATAAGTGCGGTTGAAACC
>JAGASB010000056.1 GCA_017621955.1 Clostridia bacterium
CACATAGACGTTGGCTTTGTCAATCTAACCCCGAACTCTGTTCACTTCTTAACGATTGTATAGGCGACGGTTACGTTATGGATGCAAGTAAACTTATCGATTTTAAGAAGTTTGAAAACGATAAGACAGTTCTTGAAAAACTTAATGAAATTAAAAAAATCAAAAAATTACAGTTTTGTGATTATGCAAAAAGAAAACAAGGATTCGTTATTAACCCCGACACGCTATTTGACGTACAAGCGAAGCGTTTACATGAATATAAACGTCAATTATTAAATGCGCTTTACATTATATCGCTATATAACGACTTGAAAGAAAATCCCGATATGCCTATGCAACCTAAGACGTTTATTTTTGGGGCAAAAGCAGCGCCGGGGTACTATTTTGCAAAACAAATAATTAAACTTATTTGCTGTTTAAGTGAAGATATTAAAAAACACCCCAAGATAAACGAGAAATTGAACGTCGTTTATATGGAAGATTATTGCGTTTCTATGGCGGAAAAACTTATGCCTGCAACTGAAATAAGCGAACAAATTTCGCAAGCGGGCAAAGAAGCAAGTGGAACGGGTAATATGAAATTTATGATTAACGGTGCGTTGACAATAGGTACGCTTGACGGTGCTAACGTTGAAATGCAACAGGCTTGCGGAAAGGATAATATTTTCATTTTCGGTCTTACAGCCGAAGAAGTTGATAGAAAATGGGCGCAAGGCTACAATTCTTCAATATACTATACAAACAATATTAAGCTTGAAAAGGTTATTAACGCATTAAACGTTGGATTTAATGGTCAAAGCTTTTCGGATATTTCACACTACTTATTGACAGGTAGTTCCGTTGCAGACCCGTATATGTGCCTTGCAGATTTTGGTTCATTCTGCGACGTACACGATAAAGCGGATAAGGTTTATAAAAACAAATTAGAATGGGCGAAAAAGAGCCTTAATAATATAGCGACCGCAGGCATATTTGCTAGCGATAGAAGTATTAGAGAGTACGCTGATAATATTTGGGGACTTAAAAGGATTTAATTATTAATGATTTACAATCCGATAGACAAATTTTATAAAAGTATAACGGGCGCTGTTCCCGAAAAAACAAAAATAACGTTCAGAGTCAAAGGTAATTTTGACTCTGTCGTTTTCGTTTTGCGTAAAGACGGCACGGATAACCTTATAAAGATTGAAATGCAAAAGTGCCACGACTACTTTTATATGGAAACTGAATTTAACGTGGGCTTATACTTTTATTATTTTGACTTGTATAATGGTAGTTATATCATAAACGATAATTTTGAGGGTAGAGTATCTCACGAAGTAAAAGAATTTCAACTAACAGTATACCAGCAAGATTATTCTGTTCCTAGTTGGATATACGGCGGAGTAATTTATCAAATTTTTCCCGATAGGTTTTACAGGGCGGAGCAAGAAAAGGTTGTCCCAAATGGAAAAGTTTTGCACGAAAATTGGAATGATACGCCGGTTTTTTTGCCCAACGAACAAGGCGAAATTACAAATAACGATTTTTTTGGCGGCGACTTAAGAGGTATAAAAGAAAAATTACCGTATTTAAAAAGTCTTGGCATTACTGTTATATACTTAAATCCTATATTTAAGGCGTTTTCAAATCA
>JAGASB010000057.1 GCA_017621955.1 Clostridia bacterium
TAAAGAGAAAACTAATGGGATTGTTGAGTACGTTCAAAATTCGTTGACCGAATCGTTTGAAGAAAGGATAAAAGGTGAAACAAATGAAAAGAGTATATGCATTATATAGAGTATCAACAAAAGGTCAAGTAGATAAAAACGATATACCTATGCAAAGGAATGCTTGTAGAACGTTCGTGGATAAAATGGACGACTGGCAATTATGTAAAGAGTTCTATGAAAAAGGTGTGTCGGGGTTTAAGGTATCTGCCGAAAAAAGAGATGCTATACAAGACCTTAAACTTGCTGCTGAAAATAATGAGTTTGATATACTGCTTGTGTTTATGTTTGATAGATTAGGTAGAATACCAAATGAAACACCTTTCGTTCTTGAATGGTTTGATTCTCATAACATAGAAATATGGAGTGTAAAAGAAGGACAACAAAGGTTTGAAAACGACGGCGATTATTTGATGAACTACATAAGGTTTTGGCAAGCAGGTGGAGAGAGTAAGAAAACTTCTATAAGGGTAAAAGAAAGATTATCTCAATTAGTAGAAGAAGGTGTTTTTACTGGTGGATGTTGTCCGTATGGATATAGGTTCATTAAAAGTGGAGTGATAAACAAGAAAGGGAAAGAATTAGTAGCGTTAGAAATAGTTCCAGAAGAAGCCGCTTTAATATCTTTTATCTTTAATAAAACGGTAAAAGAAGGTTATGGAACTTGGCGACTATGTAAGATTATAAATGAAAAAGGGTATAGGACACATAACGGAGCAAAGTTCCAGTCTAATACTGTAAATAGGATATTAAAGAATTATGTTTATGCGGGATATTTTTTAAGAAACGGAAAGTTGTCGCCACATATACCACAATTACAAATAGTAGATAAACAATTAATTGACCAAGCGCAAATAATATTAAAATCACGGTCTAATAAAATGACTGAAAGAAATAATATAGCCTACACAACTCGTGGTGCGGCACTACTTACTGGTAATATATATTGTGCGCACTGTGGAACAAGAATGCACGCTATAACTTATTCTAATCCCGTAATATTAGCAGACGGAACAAGAAAGGTGTATAAAGGTATCAAATACATCTGCCCAAATAGAGCAAGAAATAGGGGCGATTGTGATGGGCAAACACAGTATTCTTCTACGGAGATAGACAAGGCTGTTTTAGGCCTAGTAGACGAAGTGTTAAACGGGATTAAAGGAAAACCAAAAGATAAGGCAATAAAGGTAAAGTATAACAAAACCGTTGAACAGAAAAAGATAGAGTATAATAGGGTTATAAAGACATACGAGAAACAGCAAGAGATAGTTAAAAAGCTTTTAGAAGAAGTAGGCAAGGTTCTGATAGGTGAGTCAACATTTGATATAAATACCTTAAATGAATCGTTAAAAATTCAAAAGGATAAACTTGCAGAATTAGAACAAAGAATTCCTATCACACTACAAGAACTAAATAACGAAAAGGAAATACTTGATAATATAGACTATCTTTATGACGAATTTGTAAGTTGGAGCGAAGAGTTTAATCTAGCCACAAAAGAGCGCAAGAAAATGATAATCTGCAAACTGTTCAAAAGCATAAAGATAGGTAAAGGCTATAACGTAGAGATAACGTTAAACCTAGATTACGAGCAGTTTCTAAACGGAATAACCAAAGAAGAGTCTATAGCGATATAGACTCTTTTTGAAAAAGTGTCATATAGTATTGACTTTAAATTGATTAAATGCTAAAATATTATCAAAATTAAGAATTGTGTGATTTTTTACACGAAAAATATTAAAAAATTGTGATTATTAGGTTTTGGGAAAGGTAAAGATAGTATGAAAAGATTTATTATAGAAGAATTAAGAAAGTGGAAAAATTCAAAGAGAAGAAAACCATTGATATTGAGAGGCGCAAGACAAGTTGGCAAAACGTGGATATTGGAAGAATTTGGAAGAGAGTTTGAAGATGGCTTTTTAAGAATTAATTTTGACAAACAACCAGAATATCATCAGTTTTTTGAAACAACTAAAGACGTTAAGAGGATTATAAAAAACATAGCATTAGCAAGTGGTCAAAAGATAACGACAAAAACGTTGATAATATTTGATGAAATACAAGCTTGCCCTAATGCTCTTAACACATTGAAGTATTTTTGTGAAGATGCTCCAGAGTACTATATAGCATCTGCGGGTTCATTACTTGGATTAAGTTTGGCGCAAGGATTCCCTGTAGGAAAAGTAGATTTTCTTGATATGGGACCAATGACATTTAAGGAGTTTTTAAA
>JAGASB010000058.1 GCA_017621955.1 Clostridia bacterium
ATGTAATAAACTCTGCATATATATCAAATGAAGTTATTAAGATAGGCGATAATGCGTTTAAGAATTATACTGCTTTAACTAATGTGGAAGTTCCACAAAGTGTTGTTAGTATTTCAGGTGGCGCATTTAGCGGTTGTAGTTCGTTAGAAAGTATAACATTACCGTTTGTAGGTGGTAGTACTAACGCAAGTAATGGATATGATCAAGTGTTTGGTTACATATTTGGCTATAAAACAAGTTCAAGTAGTTTAACTATAAGTGGAGCTATTTATCAATATGGTTCAAGCAGTGGCACTTATAAATATTACCATTATTATATACCTATGTCGTTAAATAGTGTTACAATAACAGGTGGTTCAAGCATAAGTTATCATGCGTTTTATAATTGCAAAAGTTTAACAAGTGTAGTAGTGGATGGCGTATCAAATATAGATTCTTATGCGTTCGATAATTGTACTTTATTAACCGTTTTAACAATAGATAATAGTGTTGAAAGCATAGGTTGGAATGCGTTTTATAACTGCAATTCGCTGGCGAAAGTAAACTATACTGGCACAATAGACCAGTGGGCTGAAATTGAACGAGGAGGTGGATTTGCGAATTACTATAATTTATATTTAAACGATGTATTAGTTACAGAAGTAGTAATATCTACTGCAACAAGAATATCTGATAATGCGTTTGATAATTGTATTTCGCTTGAAAGTGTTGTGATTCAAAAAAGTGTGACTAGTATAGGCTCTGAAGCGTTTTTGGGTTGTAGTTCGTTAACAAAAGTGATGATGGGCGAGGGTGTAATTAGTATAGGAGATTATGCTTTTTGTGATTGTAGTTTGCTTGAAAATATAGTAATACCTGATAGCGTGACGAGTATAAGTTATAGAGCATTTTATAATTGTTCCTCTTTAATAAATGTAAAAATAGGTGATGGTGTAGAGAGTATTGGAGAAGAAACGTTCTATAATTGCAATTTGCTAACAAGTGTAATAGTAGGAAATAGTGTAACAAGTATAGGTGAGGGTGCATTTGATTATTGTACTTTGTTAACGAAAGTAAACTATATAGGAACAATAGATGAATGGGCGCAAATAGATTTTGCTAATTATTCTTCGAATCCTTTGTATTATGCTCAAAATTTATATATAAATGATGTACTAGTAATAGAAGCAAGGCTAACATCTGTTTCTGAAATATCTGCATATGCATTCTATAATTGTAAGTCACTTGAAAGTATATTAATTTCGAATAATGTAGTAAGTATAGGTTCTTATGCGTTCGGTGGCTGTTCGTCATTAATAAAAGTAAATTATGCTGGAACGATAGACGAGTGGGCACAAATAGAGTTTGTTTCATCTTCTTCCAATCCATTATGTTATGCTGAAAAATTATATATAAATGACGTATTAGTAACAGAAGCAATAATGGCCACGGCAACAAAAATATCTAGTTATGCATTCTATAATTGCAGCTCGCTTGAAAGGATAGTAATCCCAAACGTTGTAACAAGTATAGGTTTTGCTACATTCGAGGGCTGTAGTAATTTACAAGAATTAACATTGCCATTTGTAGGTACAATTAAAGACAAATTAAGTAATGCATATTTTGGTTATGTATTTGGAGCAAGTAGTTATTCATATAATGTGAAATGTGTTCCAGTTTCACTTAAAACAGTAACTATAACAGGTGGTAAATATATAGATACATTCGCATTTTATAATTGCAATTCATTGCAAAGCATAAATATACCAGATACTGTAGTAAGTATAGGTTCTTCTGCGTTTGCTTATTGCTCTTCTTTACAAAGCATAGATGTGCCAAATAGTGTAACGAGTATAGGTTATGAAGCATTCGAAAACTGCTCTTCGTTAACAAATGCAGTGATAGGAAACGGTGTAACGAGCATAGGTGAAAGTGTGTTCTATGGATGCAGTAGTTTAAGAAGTATATCATTGCCGTTTGTAGGTGCGACCAAAGAGGGTGTAAATAACACGCATTTTGGTTATATATTTGGAGCATATAATTATTCTAGTAATTATTCTTGTGTTCCAACATCGTTAAAAACTGTAATAATAACAGGTGGAGAAAGTATAGGAGAGTCAGCTTTTTCTGGATGTTGTTCATTAGAAAGTATAACATTACCATTTGTGGGTGGTAGCAAAATGGCAACAGAAGCAAGCAGGTCAACATTATTTGGATATGTCTTTGGTACTAGTAGTTATTCTGGAGGAGTGGAAACTAAACAGTATTATTCGCCATCTTTATCTGAAGTTTATTATATACCGGCAACACTGCAAAACGTGGTCATAACGGGCGGAAATATTTTTTATGGTGCTTTCTATGATTGCGATTCATTAGTGGATGTAAAAGTGGAAAATGGAGTAACGAGTATAGGTTCTTCTGCGTTCGCTTATTGCAACTCGTTAACAAGTATAACATTGCCGTTCGCAGGAGAGACAAGGGGTGAAACAGAAAATTATCATTTTGGTTATATATTTGGAGCAAGTAGTTATTTATATAATGGTTCCCATGTTCCATTTTCACTTAAAACAGTAACGATAACAGATAGCACTACTATAGGAATTCAAGTATTTTATGATTGTAGGTCGGTTGAAAGTATAATAATAAACGATGGTGTAGAAAGTATAGAGGGTAGAGCATTTTATCTTTGTAGTTCATTACAAAGTATAGATATACCAGACAGTGTAACGAGTATTGGTAGCGAGGCATTTTATCGTTGTACTTCATTACAAAGTATAGATATACCGGACAGTGTAACGAGTATTGGTTTTTTTGCGTTCTATAATTGTAATTCACTCGCTACTGTAATATTTGGGGAAAATAGTCAAATGACAAGCATAGGTTCTGCCGCATTTGAAGGTTGTTCGTCACTGATAAGTATAAAAATCCCTGACAAAGTAGATAAAATAGGCTCTTCTGCGTTCGCTTATTGTAGTTCTCTAAAAACAGCAACAATTGGAGATAGCCTAACGAGTTTAGATGATTCTGTGTTTTATCAATGCATTTCATTACAAAGTATAAATATACCAGACATAGTGACGAGTATAGGCTCTTATGCGTTTTATGATTGCAAAAATTTGATTAGTGTAGTAATAGGAAGTAGCGTAGAAAAGATAGGTTCTTCTGCGTTCTTGGGGTGCGATAAAATTGTAGAAGTATATAATAAATCGAAATTAAAAATAACGGCAAGTAGTTCTAATGGCTATGTAGGGTGGTATGCATTAAACGTATATGCAGAAGAGAACGAAAGTAAACTTACAACAGATAGCAATGGATATATTATATACACGGATGGAGTGGATAAAATATTATTAGGCTACATAGGAAAAGAAACAGATTTAACCTTACCTAACGGTATAACTGCTATTTATAAATATGCCTTCTATTACTGTAGTTCGTTAACAAGTGTAACAATTCCTGACAGCGTAACAAGTATAGGTGACTATGCGTTTACTTATTGCGATTCGTTAACAAGTGTAACATTTAAGGACACTTCGACTTGGTATAAAACAACAAACTATACTAATTGGCAAAATAAGACAGGTGGCACGGAGACAAATGTAGTAAATTTTTCTACTAATGCTACGTATTTAAAGTCCTATTATGATTCTTATTGGTATAAAATATAACTAGACACAAAAAAAGCCGAGCTGTAAAGCCCGGCTTTTAGCGTGTTATAAAATTATAATAACGTATATGATTTTTTGTCAACGGTTATAGTGTTTCCGTTTTTGGTAGGTTGTCCGTAACTTTCGGCACGTAGTATAATTTTATTTGTTTGTTCGGTGACTTTTGGTATATCACCGTCATTGAATTTGTTTTGGTTTCCTACGGCAATAATAGAAAAGCCTTTTTCTACTAGCATACAACTAAAATCACTTAATGAGTCGTAAGCGCCGTAAGAGTCCATAATAATTGAGTAGTTTTGTTCTTTGTTATAAGCTGTAATTCTAAAATAATTCATAGTTTATCTCCTTTATGCTGCAATTTGTTTTAATTGTTCGTTTGCGTATGGAAGCCATTTTTTGTTTACAAAGTCTAAAACTTCCATAGCAGGTCTTGAGTCGCTTTTTCCGTAACATTGTAATATTTGTTTTTTGTCTAATGAATATTCCATAGTAACGAAAGGCGTTGAAATATCGTTTTTCTTTCTTATAAAGAAGATAAGTGTTTCTTCTCTAATAAATTTTTCGCTATAATTCATACTACCTACGCAATGGTCTAAAATTTTGCCTTCAACTTCAAGTTCGTCTGGTGTTTTAGCAATTATAACTACGTAAGGACATTTTTGCGTTTTTTCAAGATTATGATATTTGCCCGCAACGACAGCAAAGTTTTCAAATATTTCTTTGCGTTTTTCACGATTTTCCATATCCTTTTTAGTCTTATATTGGTCGGTTCTAATTCTGTGCCAACGCTTAAAATCGTGGGGTAAACGATTCTTTTCTAAAGACATATCAAGTCCTAAATATTCGCAAGCCGTGTAATAGTCCCTATAACTATAAAAGTTAGTAATTTGTTTGCCAAGATAGTTTATAAGGTCTTTATAACTACCGAATTTTTTCAAGAACGAATCTAAATCACCACGCATATACATTCTGTTCGTTTCCATTATGATTTGTTCATAATCTGGTGATGTATTCTTTTTATAAGCCCTTAAAACAGGTGCAACGTGATAAGCGTTTACACCACCTAACTTATCTTTATTTCTTACAAGCCACTTTGCAAACTTCTTATCTTTACCAACTTTGCGAAGTATTGTTCTGCTTACAGCTAGCGTTTGAAAACCGAATTTTGCAAGTAGTTCTAGTTGTGGAAACTCACGATATAAACGTAAGTAATTTATAGGGCAATTAGGCTTAAATATATCTATGGCAGAATACTTAAATTCTTTTATTTTCAACGCATAATCGAGATTAACTACTGTTGCGTATGGATTATAGTATTTATAGCCACAATCATACCATTTACCGTCATTATAATAGGGGCGAATATTGTATCTATATTTAATACCTTCGTCATACCAGCCTACTTTATATGCGTAAACGCCTAAATAACAATATTCAAGGTCTTTGACGTAACAACGTTCAGAATTTACCCCATGAACTGCTACTTGTTTTATTAAGGCTATTTGCTTTGTTTTATTACGCATAGCAACAGTTATTTTTACTAATTCACCATCTAGTTTAGTAAGGTAGGCATAAAAACGCAACCCCTTTTGTTGTGGGCAGTTTTCTTTATCTAACTTTCTTATTTTCTTTTCTATGTATTTTGGTATAGGTTTAATTTTTTCTATCTTCATAATTTTATCTCCATTTGATTTCCAAAGATTTTTTGTAGGCTTTGTATAATATCGTTTTCTTGTTGAGAAGATATTACTTCGCCCGTTTCTAAATTAACTGTGAACTTATCGTCGGTTTTGTCGTGTAAGGTGATTTTGTCACCATCCATTACAACAAGAGTATTTATTTTTGTTATTCTCTTAAAATAATTTTCTGCAACGTGTTCTGGAAAGCCTACCATAGGAACTCTTTTTGGAGCTCCAAAGTCACGTCCTGTCATAGTTAAATCAAGTTCGTTTGCAATTATTTTTGCGTTATCGCCAAAAACTTCATAGAAGTCACCTAAACGATAGGCGATAATATAATCGGGGTATTGAATCTGAACTTTTAAGTATTTCATATAAATAGGTGAAATAGGCTTTTCTTCGGGTTCAGGTTCTTCCGTTTGTTCTTTTTCAAGTTCTGCCATAGCATCAACAATATCGTCTTCTGTTGGCTTGTCATCATCTTGTTCTTCGTCAACGTCTAACGGGTCAGGTTGAGCCTTCATTGCAAGTTGTCCTTTATATGAAAGGGTAGAAGTAGTTTTTTCATTATCTACTTGCTCTTTTTTGTCTTCTGCTTTTGGCGTTAAGAAATCAAATAAAGACATTTGTGGTTCAGGCTTTTTAATTGGTGAAACGTAGGTAGCCGTAGGTGTTTTAGTAGTTGTTGTAGCAACCTTTTTATCAAGCTTGTATTCTGTTCCATCTTCGTTATATAACGTTCCTTCTATGCTATCTTCTTCAAAGTAGTGTATAGCCCAGCCAAATACTGTATCGTCATTAACATAAGCACCTCTGGAACTTTTAGTTGCAATTTTTCTTGCTTCATCAGTTGCGTAACTCCAAAAGCCGTTTAGGTCTTTTTTGTTAAGCAGACGTTTATCGTCTTTTGTTATATAAACGCCGTTGTTGATTTTTTCAGCAAGAATTTCGCTGACGTTATTTTCTAAATATTCTTTAATGCGTTCTTGTTCATTGTTTTCAGTTTTAAGATTTAATGTTTTCATAGTGTAATCCTCCTTGTTTTTATTTTAAAATTAAAAAAGCCCTTCTTATCTAGAAAGGAACTTCACGCCAAATACCGTCTTGTATCTCTTTTATTGTAACGGGTATTTCTCGCCATTTAGGTTTTTTAAGTTTGTGGTTATCTTCCCTTGAATTAGGTGGATAACGTTTATAGTGGTTAATCATATAAATAGCATCATTATAATTTCGTGTTAAAAAGTGTCGTATGTATTGATTAGAGCCTTGCTCTTTATAACAGACTTTATATCCATTTTGAACGGTATATTTTTTCATATGCAAATCACCTTCATTTTTTGAGCAAGTCTTGGTAGGGCAGAATAGGCTCTATTAGTCATTATTGCTTGGTGTATTCGTCTATCGTTAGAAAAATAGTTTCTCATAGCAAATTGTTCACCTTTACGGGTTAGTCTTTTTAATTCGTAGTTGTCTTCGCCGTCGTGGTGATAACCCCATATTTTTAAGTGTCCGTCTTCGTCATAAAAACGAATTCTCTCAAGGTGAGATATGGTTTTGAATAAATCGTGAGGTGAACGAATAAATTTGCCACCTTCAGCTGGTCCATACCAACGTCCACAAGTTCCTGTTAAAAGATATGTATCGTGGCTTAAAATTTTATATATCTGCTCGTAAAAATCTTGCCACGCTAAATTGTCTTGTGCGTCTATTTCTTCATAGATAACATCTTCGGGAATGTCGTCTATAGTTTTCCAGCCCCTTTCTTCTGAAAAGGTGTCAA
>JAGASB010000059.1 GCA_017621955.1 Clostridia bacterium
AATACTTTTCTCGTGCATATAATGATGCACAAAAACATTGTGCAATAATTGAAACAAGTCAATCAAAAAATGATGAAGTTATTTTTACAGGACATATTCCTGCACGTTGTATTAATGAATATCGTAATACTTTAACTCTATATACAAATGGGCAAGCAGTTTTTTTGACAGAATTAAATGATTATCAAATTGCTACTTGTGAACCAGTTATTCAATCACGTAGACCAAATAATCGAATAGATAAAGTACGTCATATGTTTAATAAAAAAGAAAATTAAGTTACTATTCGCTAAATTACAAGTATTTGAAAATGATGAGTTTATAATGCTTTGGAATAAAATCAAACAAAAAACAATTTATCGTATCAATATGAGCAAAGACAAACTTATTGAAAAGTGTGTTAATGCTATCAATAATATGAACGAAATAGGCAAAACAAAAATTGCTAAAGAAACTGCTAAAATCAATATTCAAAAATCTGGCGTTGATTACACAACTCAAGGTAAGAGATTTGAAGATATGGATACTGAAATTCTTATTCCAGATGTAGTAAGTATTTTAGCAAGAAATTGTAAATTGACTAGAGATACAATAGGGCAGATATTATTAAAATCAAATAGATTACAAGATTTTGTTAATAACCCACAAAGATTTATTGAAGAAGTTACTCAACTTATCAATAATGTTAGAGCAAATGAGTGTATTGATGGAATTACATATACAAAATTGCAGGGTAAATCTTATTCATTTACAGAATTGTTTGACCTAGAAAATACATCTGAAGTGTTTGCTTTCCTTGACAAAACAGCAGTTGAAGTAAGTAAATCTACTCACGACCATATTATTTATGATAATTCAACTATTGAAAGAGATTTTGCTTTAGAGTTAGACAAAGATGAAGAAGTAAAATTATTCTTTAAGATACCAGACAAATTTAAGATACCAACTCCTATTGGAACATATAATCCAGATTGGGCAGTTTATATTGAAACTGATAATGAAAAGAAACTTTATTTTGTTATTGAAACTAAAGGTTCAACAAATTATATGGATTTAAGAGATAAAGAAAGTATTAAGATTGAATGTGGTAAAAAACACTTTGAAGCACTTGGTCTTGATATAAAATTTGGTGTTGCTAAATCTTATGAGAAATTTAAGGCTGACAATGTTTAGGAGTAAATATGTGTTGGTTGTTTAAAAGAAAAAAGATAGTAAGTGTTGAGATATACGAAGAAATTGATGGTTTAGACGAAGATGATAAGTTTGTAAATCTTGCTGTAGGCGATATGATGGACGGATTTGATGGTATGGTAATGGCAGATTTATATAATTCAGATAATAGTGCTAAAACAATATTTCTTGTTGTCTATGATGATGGGACTTCTGAACTAATTGAAACAGAAAACGGATCTTCACATTATTATCGCTATATGAGAATGGTAAAATAAAATTGCATTAAATAAGCCGAGAGTTTTTACTCCCGGCTTGTTTTATTTGTTTATGATATAAAGTTTATCTGCAACTTTAATGGCTCTATAAGTGATACCGTTTATAGTATGGTTCACATATTCTGGTTTACCATCTGCATTTGCTCTTAATATCATATGTTGTTTATCTTCTTCAACTTGATTTATGTTTATATCAATTATGTTTTCTAATCTTGTAACTTCAATAACATCTAGCCCTTTGGCTATTAAGTAAGCACTAAATTCCCATAATTTCTCAAACATACCATTTGAGTCAAGTATAAAGCTAAAATCGTTTTCAGGGCAGTATCCTGTAATTCTGTAATAATTGTTATTCATATTTTTTACTCCTTTTTTATGCTACCATTGCTTTTAATTTTCTTTTTGCATAAGGTAGCCATTTTTTATTTATAAAATTTGATACTTCTTCTTGTGGTTTTGAATTATGTTCAGCATAGCATTGAAGTATTTTATTGTTTTTTAGAGAATATTCTAATGTTACAAATGGATTGTTTTGATTGTTTTTATCTCTAACAAAGAAGATTAAACTTTCTTCTCTTGCGAATTTTTGGTCGTAATTCATTCGTCCAACGCAGTGATGTAATATTTCACCTTCTTTAATTAGTTCTGCTGGACTTTTTGCAATAATTACAACAAAATCTTCGTTCATAATTCTTTGCATTGAAAGATATTTATTAGCAACTTTTTCAAATTGATTATAAAGTTCTTTTCTTTCTTGTTCGTCTTGTAATGCTTTTTGTGTATGATATTGGTCAATTCTAATATCGTGCCATCTTTTGAAATCTTTAGGGTATTTATTTTTGTCTATTGTCATATCTAAATTAAGTTTCAAACAAGCATCTAAATAGTCTGCATAAACACTACAAGTTGTTTCTTGTTTTTCTAAATATTCTATAAATTTTACAATTTCTTTTCTTGGTATATGCTTACTAATTATTCTTCCAAAACTATAATCATTTTGAAGTTCCTTTATTTTCATATCTAGTTTTTGAGAGTTTTCAATAGACAAATCTTTTTTATAAGCATTTAATATAACTCTTGATGATACATAAGGGTTTTGTCCGTATTCATTTTGTAAATATGCTTTGTTTTTAACAATCCATTTTCTAAAGTTTTTATCTTTTCCAACTTCTTTTAATATTGTTTTATTAGTAGCGAATTGCGATAAGTTTAATTTAATAAGATATTCTGCTTGTGGATATTGTTCATAAATTCTTAAATACTTGATAACATCTAAATACTTGTATTTATCTACTGCACTGTATTTGTATTTTTCAAAGGTTAAAGCATATCTTTTGTTTATAATAGGGCAGATAACATTGTAATATTTATCTTCTGCTTCATACCATTTATTATCGTCATATCGTTTTCTTGAATAGGCAAGTCCTTGATGATACCAGCCAACAGTGTATCCAAATAAGCTATATTCAATATCTCTTACAAGGCATACATTTGAATTAACTGCATGTATCACAACTTGTTTGCAAAACCATTGATGGTCTTTAATTTTACAAGCAACTATAACTTGTGCAAGGTCTTTATTTATTTTAGTTAAATAAGAATAATATCTAGTGCTTGTATCAGTATAAAATCTTTCTTTTTCGTCTAACTGTTTTATTTTCTTAATTATATAGTTAGGAATAGGTTTAATATCTTTTGCTTTAATCATTATTTTGCCTCCAGTTTGCCATCTAATATTGTGTAAAGCATTTTCATTGTTTCTTTATCAAATGTTTTTATTGTTTGTAATACTTCACCAGTTTCTTTATCTATTTGATAACTTTTTGTCGCTTGTATTTCTTCAGCAACACTATCTAATGCTTTATCAAATTCTTCTTCTGTAAAATCGTCATTATTATCTTCAATATCGTCAAATTCAATAGGTTCTTCTTCAAGTTCTTTGTCAAAATTGTCAGTAGGGGATTGAACTTTTTCTTTAGGTGGTTCTATTGTTTTTGATTGATTTGTATCTTGTGTTTCTGGTGTTAAATTCATAAGGTCAAATAAAGTTGCTTGTTTATTTTCTTCTTTAGGTTTAGCAACTACTTTTACAGGTGGGGTAGGAATATTGGTTTTTGTAATGGTTTTATATTCCGTTCCATCTTCATTGAAAAGTTTGCCTTCAATACTATCTTCTTCAAAATAGTGTATAGCCCAACCGAATACTGTTGTGTGTTCTATACAAGCGTAATTTGCACCTTTTTCAGCGAGTTTTCTTGCTTCTTGATTTGCGTAATTCATAAAGCATTTCAAGTCTTTTTTATTTATAAGAGTTTTGTTGTCTTTAGTGATTGCAACTCCGTTATTGATTTTTATCGCAAGTTCTTCGCTGACATTATTTTCTAAATATTCTTTGATTAGTTTTTCAGCTTCATTGCTAGTTATTAAGTTTAATTTAATCATTTGCATTTACTCCTTTTAATAAAATCAGAGAGGTAATCCCTGAACGGACAACCTCTCCAAAGTTTTGAATATTCAAAGTATGATTTTACAGGTAGTATATACCATTTTACATTGTCTAAAATGCGATTATTTTTATCGTTAGGTGGGTGTTTCTCATACCACTCTATATTCCATTTAGCACCAGTGTAAGAATTGGTAACAATATACTTTTGTATTTTTTCGTTATCTTTTTGATAACAAACTTTATATCCATATTTGTTATCTATCATAGGCTTTTTTTTGCTCCTTATATTTAATGTAGTCAGTATCTTCTTTTAATAGTTGTTCAATTTCTGGCATTATATCTTTTTGGTTTTTACCAACACAGCATAGTGTAAGTATATTTGCTGAACTTTTTAAAATTCTATTAAAAGCATATTGACAAAGCATTCTAATATCTTCGTCATTTGCACCACATTGATTTATGCAATAAAGTGCTGTAAGTATTGGTTTTAGTTCTTTTGTGTTTCTCATATTTTTAATTCCTTTTAATTATTTTCAAATATTGTTTTTCCTTTATAAGTAACTTTTAATATGTTTTTGACATAAATATCATTATATTTTTTGCCGTTAATTTCTTCCATTTTATCTCTAGCTTGTTTGTTTATACTATAATAGCTAAAATGGATATTTTCACCTTTGCTATACGGAACATAGTTTAGTGCAGAGGTTTCTAATTTACATTCTAGTATTTCGTCATTATCAAGTTTATAAAATAAAGTAACTGTTTTTGCATTTTCAGGTATTGATTCTTTTAATTTTCTTGCTAATCTTAAATAATGATATTCGGATTGAGTTTCAATTTCACTTAAATATTGTTTTGATAATCGTTTTTGGAGTTTACATTCCTTTATATATTTAGTTAATTTATTGCCGTCTAATTCAAGAGTTTTGATATATGTGTCAATGTATTCTTTAGGGTTTTCAATAAATGTTAGCAATTCATTTGTATCTCTTTCGTGTAAATTGAAATTGTATGTGTATTCGTTTGTTTTCCCATAATAGAAATCGTCTTCTGCATGACTTCTATTATAGTAAATTGCATTTTCAGGTAAATCGTCTATAACATCTTTAGCAAATTTTTCGTATGCTTGAGTTAACATTTCTTGTAATTTATTATCAAGCATATTTTTAGAAATAAACTTAATATCAGTATCAATTTGATTTATATTGTAAGATAGGATATATAGGTCATTATTTTTTGTATCAATAACTCCACAGAAATAAGGATTGCTATAGTGTGTTGGTTTATTGTTTTTAATATTTTCCATACCATAGATATAATCAAATCTGCCAAAGTTTAGTTTGAATAATCGTATAATATCGTCATAATTTGTAGGCTTAAAATCTTTTCTATTAAGCCATAATTCTCTTATTTCGTTGTTGTTTAAAAACTGATTTAATTTTTCTTTTGTATTCATATTAGTTTTGCTCCTTTAATTTTTCTAAAACTCTTTTTGTTGCATAAATGCCATTGCTTGTAAGTTGTCTTTGCCAAGCACTATTTTTAGGACTCCATTTGAAGCCATAACTTTTTAATAATGTTCTTGTTTGTTCGTTTGGAATATTTTCAAATATAATTCTAATTCTCATATCGTTGGCATCTTCAACAACTTCTAATCCATCAACTTGAATGTATTTATTTTCATTGTCAGAACTTGCTCGTTCTTTTAATTTTTTCAAGTTTTCAAGCCTGTCTTTTAATCTATGTAGATTTTGATTATTGTTAGTTAGTTCAAAAGAAGGGTAAGGTTGGCTGTAGTAATGAAACATTACAAGTTTTTCTTTTAGTTCTCTAATTTCTTTTTCGTCTAATAAATCACAGCCATCTAATGTTTTATGCTTTTTGTAGTAAGCATTTACATTTTTCATTTTGTTTTGATATTCTGTTAAACTATCAATTTTAGCTTCTAACTTTTCAATAGCAAGTGCGTCATCACTGTAGATAACTTTGTTTGTGATAATAATTTTTATTTTATTATAGTAGTAGTTATCTTCATTGAATAGGTCGCCGTATTCTTTCCAAAAGCTATCTCTGGCTTGGTTTTGTTTTTCTTTTTTTCTAAAGTTAAAGTTTCCAGCGCCAGAAATCATAATACTTGGCATTCTTGCTTCAATACTATTGCTTTTATTTATAGCAAATGCTAATTTTTTAGAGTATTTGTCTTTGTAATACTCAATAAGCCTTAATGCTTCTTCGTTGATGTTTTCTGGATATAGTTCCATTAACTCATTAACATTATCTTCAAATGTTTTTAAGTAACTTCTGTAATTGTTTGTAGCAGAGTTTTCTTTATAGTCGCTAAAACTATTTAATTCTTTTGCTGTTCTTGCAATATTTTCATTTATTGTATATTCGTTCATTTTTAATTCTCCTTATAATTTAAACTTTTGTAATTATGAAACATATCTAAAAAGTATTCTAAAGCGTTGATATGTTCTAGTTCGCTTTCTTCAAATGTGTTTTTGCAGAGTGGGCAAGTATAGGTATTTTCTTCTGGGTTGTAATTTACATCGTCCCATTCGTGTATTTTTTCACAGTATGGACAACGATATAATTTTTTACTTTCAAATGTTTTTAGGTCATTTGATAAACCATTTAGTAGAATTGATTGTTCAAAATCTGTTTTCATTTGTTAAACTCCTTTTAATTTAATCTTCAATGTGTTCAAAGTCGTCAATGTGGATTTTGTCGTTTAGACAACCATATTCAAAATATAAATTGTTATCTTTATCTAATTTCAAGTCGTATTCTATAACACTGATTTTACCAAGATTGCTAACTGCAACTTTGATAATCATTTTTTCAGTGTTGATGTCTACAATATTGAAAGTAATATCGTATTCACCATTAAAGAATTGAAACTCATTTAGATACAATTTACTTATTGAATACTTTTCAATTTCTTTTTTCATATCAATAACTCCTTTTATAAAATTTGCCTTTTGGCAGGGACAAAGTATCACTTTTCGGGAGTTATCTTTTTTAATGAAATGCTGTATGCAAAAGTCAAGGATAAAGAAACAAAATATTACATTAAAAAAGAGCCAACCATAATTTGATTGACTCTATAAGAACTAATATTGAATTGTTTAAGTAATATTTTTTTCCATTGACTTATGCGAGAAATGTGATACAAAGACACCACAAAAGCAAATATAAAAGGAGTATAGAGAAAAGTGCCTTAATTATTCTGCTCGTTTCTGGGTATCTATGGGGGGGGGTATACTGTTTAGGCTTTACTATGCATATATATAATTAATGTATATATATGTAAATAACAAGAAGAAGGAGTATAAAGCATGAAGAAATTATTACTAACAAGCATACTTTCGGTAGTAATGTGCATTTCGCTTATCGCAGGAGCAACGTTTGCGCTATTTACAAGCGAATCGAAAGTAAACGTTGTGGTATCTTCTGGTACTGTAAACGTTTCAGCAGAGGCAAGCGATTTGGAAGTGTATTCCAGAGATTCGCTTCAACAAGGCAGTGTTTTTGAAAACGGAGGCGAAGTTTCACTTACGGACGACAGTGTTGTTATTGAAAGAATAACCCCCAATGATGAAGTTCGTTTCAATATAACCGTAAAAAGTTTCAGTGACGTAAACTACAAGTATCAAGCAAAACTTGCAGTAGCAGGAGAGTTTGACTTAATGCCTGCATTGACTATTGAAACTTATCAATATGATGTAAATGGTTTGATTGACGAAAGCACTAAAACTCAATTTGACGGTTTAAATGGTTATTCTAATTGGGTAAGCGCAACACCTAGCGATACAGATACTCAAACAAGTGATACTATCGTTAAGTTCCAAATGCGCATAATCTTTAAAGACCACGGCGAAGCAGACAATGCCTATATGGGTAAGGGAATTAAACTTTCTTACTCTGTATTTGCAATTCAAGGTAATGCAGAAATAGAATCTATTTCAAGTTACGATGCAGTTCTTTACACTGCGGAAGATTTAAGGGTTTTTGCTAATGCAGTAAACGCAGGCAGAACTTTTAAGGGTGAAACTGTAAAACTTATGAGCGATATCGACCTTAATAATGAACTTTTCACCCCAATTGGTACTGCAACAAACGGCTTTAAGGGAACTTTTGACGGTGGAAATCACGTTATAAGCAATCTTAACGTAGACCTTGGTAGAGGTTCAAATGCAGGTTTATTTGGCTTTACCACTGATGGTGAAATTAAAAATCTTACTGTTCTAAATGCAACCGTTAAAGGTCGTTTAAATGTTGGTGTTATCGCTGGTACACCTTATACTTCAAAATATAACAATATTACCGTTAAAGGACACGTTGAAGTAAATGGAATGGCTTACGTTGGTGGTGTTGGTGGTAAAAACTGCTATGCTAACTGGACGGATATAACGGTAAACGTTGATGGTTCTAGTTATGTTAAAGCAAATTCCGTTGAAAACGGAACGGCTTACCGCACATACGTTGGTGGTGTTATTGGTTTTATGGGCGAAGGTTCACACGCACTTACTAATGTAACTTCTAACATTAACGTTATTGGTTCAACCAAAGATATCGGTGGTATTGCGGGTATTGCACATTATGGCAACACGTTTAAGAACATTGAATGCACTGGTAACGTAACCGCTGAATCAGATAACACCGAAACAGCAGGTATTGCAGGTACATGGAACAATAATGATGGTTATGTAAACACGTTTGAATATTGCACGTTTACAGGTGAGGTAAAAGGCGTTACTTCAATTAATACTCTTGTTGGCGCTGCTTATAACATCAATGGAACAGGTAAATACATAGTTATTAAAGATGATGCTGAGGGCAACAGAGTAGAAACTATTTATGAACTTAAAGAAGGTGTTTCTTACAAAACTGATGTAGGCACTAACGAATGCGCTTTGATAAAAGTTCCCGCAACTTACGCAAATGACACGTTTGTTATTGAAGAAGGCGTAACGACTATTGGTGGATATGCTTTTGCATACAATACAAACATTGATAAAATTGTTCTTCCGTCAACTGTTACAACTCTTAATGACAGGGCTTTCCGTGATACTTCTGCATCTACGGTTGTTCTTAACGAAGGTTTAACTAATATTAGTTATCAAGCGTTCCGTAATGCAACTAACGTTGAAAGCGTTGTAATTCCGTCAACGGTTACCACTATCGGTAAAGAAGCTTTCCAAAACAGTGGTATTAAAACTCTTTCAATCCCTGCAACCGTAACCACGATTGAATATGGTGGATTAAGGGATATGAAAGAACTTGTGTCAGTTTCTATTGCTGGAAACGTAGACATTCCTGTTTACGCTTTCAGGGCTTGTACAAAACTTAAAACAGTATATATCTTTGGCGAAGACGTAACCTTTGGTGGTGGCAGTCGTGGTATGATTTTCACTAACAAAGAAAGTGGTGACGGTTCTGCAATTACCGTATACGTTGCAAATGAAACTGTTAAAGAACGTTTGCTTGCTGCTGACACCGCAGCAAAAGACTACGGCGGATATAAAATCGTTGTTGCTGGCGCAACTTTGGCTGCAAATTCAGACGAATTTATAGAAGGGCTTGAAAGCGGAAAATCAGCAGTTTTAACAAATGATATTAAAATTGAACCTGCTAATATGAGTAATGCTTATGGAACGACCGGTATTAACGTTAAAAACGGTCAAACTATTGATGGTGCAGGGCACATACTTGATATAAAAGGTGCTGGCGGTACTTGGGATAGTGGTATTAGCACAACGGGTGGTGTTATTAGGAACATAAAAGTAACGGGTTCTTTCCGTGGTATATTCATTAACCACAACAGTACGCATAGTGAAAAAGTAGTTCTTGAAAACGTTATCATTGACGGAACAACTTATACTATAAGCTGTGACCAAGGTACTGGAAAAGGCTTAGAAGCAACCAATTGTACGTTTAAGGGTTGGACCAGTTATGCCGCAACTCTTGGTAATGCTAAGTTTACCAACTGCTATTTTGGCGAAGGCAACGGATATAGTTATTGCCGTCCTTATGCTCCCACAACATTTGTTGGCTGTGATTTTGAAGCGGGCTACGAAATGGACACAAGGGCAACTGTAACGTTTGAAAATTGTACTATTGGTGGTGTTCCCTTAACTGCTGAAAACCTTGCGACCTTAGTTACTAGTAACATTGCAAACGCATCAGTTAAATAATAAATATAATAATTACAACAAAAAAATGCTTATCCAAAAAGGGTAAGCATTTTTGTTGTAATAAGTTTTTATACGATAATCATTTGGTGTTCGTTTTGACGGCTTGCGGTAATTAATCCGTAAAGGTCGCTTGCTAAAACGTCCTTTTCAAAACAAGATAGAGCAGTTTTTTTAAGTTCAACTGCATCGCTTTTGCGTGTAAGCAAGGGGATAGAACTGTTTTTTGCAAGCAAGGGGATAAGGTCTTTACTTTCACTATTTACTGCAAGTATTTTAGCGTAAAGACTACTTTCTAAGCAGTCCTTGACAAGTTTTGCTTTAATACCTAAAAGGTTAGCCGTTATTATTCTTTGAATGCGTGTTCTTGTATAACGCTTAGTGCTTACCTTGTCAATGAGTGCATCAAGCGAATTATTGTCTTTAACAAAGGCTTTAATTCTATTTTCAAGCCCCTCTGTACAGTCTGCAATTTGAGAAATTGACTGAGCGTCTTGCGTGATAATATTAGATAGACACAGCGTTTCAAAGTCAAAAGGATAGCCTTTTAGGTCGCTAAAAACGTAAGGCGGTACGCATTTTTTAAGTTTTTTAATCTTGCCCGTTTTTAGAACTTGGCGTATGCTTGTAGCGCTTGTCATACCCTTTTTAAGCGTTAAGTCATTGTGGTTGCCATCACGTTTCATAGGATAAATTTCGATACTTGAATTTAGTTTAAGTAGTGCCTTTGTGTATTCTAAACCCAAAATATTATTAGGGGAAGAAATAAGGCTTTCGTTAAACTCATTGCCCGTTTGTTTTAATGCTTCAAACTTTGCTTTTGCAAGTGAAATTCCACTTTCAAGTTTTTCTTTTAACGCACGCTTAAACTCTTTACTTTCGTTTATCATCGCTTTTGCAAGTGCAAGGTATTCGTCCTTTTTTCCACTTTCAACACCAAAGCAAAGACCATCAACCGCACCTAGACTGTTAATTAAATTAACTGCGCCCAAAGCGAACGTTTCGGCGTTGGCTGTTGCAAACACGGTGGGAAGTTCAATTACCAAATCCGCACCTGCTAAAATTGCGTGTTTTGCCCGTGTAAACTTGTCAAGAACGGCAATTTCACCACGTTGGGTAAAGTTACCGCTCATAAGGACGATAAGTTTTTCCGCATTAAGCGTATTCTTGATATACTCAATATGTTTAAGGTGCCCTAAGTGAAAGGGATTGTATTCTGCAATGCAGGCGCAAATTTTCATAAAAAATCTAAAAACCCCGAATATTTATTTACTTTTTTAATTAAATGTTGTAAAATAGAAACGTTGTGAAGTTAAGTTAATATTATTTTACAACAAAAAAATAAAAAACGCAAAACTATTATAATAAATTTTATAAAGGAGTGGAAATAATATTATGTCAAACGTTTTAGAAAACATTAAAAAAGAAGCCGCTGCCCTTAATAAGTGCATAGTTCTTCCCGAAGGTGAAGATAGCAGGGTTGTTGTTGCCGCTTCGCAAGTGGTTAAGGAAAAACTTGCAAGAATAGTTCTTTTAGGTAATCCCGAAGAAATTGCAAAGAACAATCCTACCGTTGACCTTGCAGGTGTAAACGTTATCGACCCTGTAACTTACGACAAAACCGAAGTTTACGCAAAAATGCTTTTTGATGCAAGGGCAGGTAAAATAAACAAAAAAACAGGTCAGCCCGAATACGCTGACGTTGAAGCAGCAAAAGCTTCTATTCTTAAAGACTATACTATGTATGCAGCGCTTATGCTTAAAGCTGGTGACGTTGACGGTCTTGTTTCAGGTGCTTGCCACTCAACCGCAAACACGCTCCGCCCAGGTTTACAAGTAATTAAGACTGCACCCGGAATCAACACTGTTTCAAGCAGTTTTATTATGGTTGCTCCTGGTGAAAACAAATATAATCCCGACGGTGTTGCTGTATTTGCAGACTGCGCTATCAACATTGAACCAGACGCTCAACAAATTGCAGACATCGCAATTTCTTCTGCTGAAACGGCTAAAAACATCGCTGGTATTGAACCAAGGGTTGCAATGCTTTCTTTCTCAACTAAGGGTTCTGGTAACGACGATAAGTTCTTTAAGTCAGTTCCCAAAATGCAAGAAGCAACTGCGCTTGCTAAGGCTGCTGCACCCGACCTTAAACTTGACGGCGAATTCCAATTCGACGCTGCTGTTGCACCCGAAGTTGGCAAACTTAAAGCACCCGATTCAAGCGTGGCAGGTAACGCAAACGTATTCATTTTCCCCAACATCAACGCTGGTAACATCGGTTATAAAATCGCACAACGTTTTGGTGGATATATGGCTCTTGGTCCTATTTGCCAAGGTTTTGCTAAACCTAT
>JAGASB010000060.1 GCA_017621955.1 Clostridia bacterium
GTGCGGCAATTGGCGCAGGAGTTTTTGCAGGAACAATACTTTTACTTGTAATTGGATTTATATTTGTAAAAGGCGCGCCACATTTATTTACTAATCCGCACTTGCTATTTGGTAAATATGAATTTGATAGTGAACAAATAACGATTTTACCTTCCATTATTACAACGCTTATGACGGTTGCATTGAGTTTGCTCATATCCGTTCCTATCGGACTTTGCACGGCAATTTTCTTGAACGAATACGCAAAGAAAAACAACTTCTTTATCAAAATTATTCGTGGGGCAATCGACCTTTTGAATGGCGTACCGTCTATTGTTTACGGACTTTTCGGTATGATAACGTTCGTTGCTTTAATAGGCGGAAAAAGTTCTATTCTTGCAGGTACGCTAACAATAAGCATAATGTTACTTCCTACAATCGTGCGTTCTACCGAAGAAAGTTTGAAATCGGTACAAGACGGTTTAAGAGAAGGAAGCTTTGCTCTTGGCGCAGGAAAAATGAGAACGATATTTAAAATCGTGTTGCCGTCTGCGCTTCCCGGTATAATGTCAGCAATTATATTAAGTATGGGTAGAGTGATTGCGGAATCTGCTCCGTTCGTTTATACAATGGGTTCGGTAATATCTGCAACACCAACGGGATATTTGGATGGTAATGCAACGCTTGCGGTTGCTCTCTATCAACTTGCGGGTGAAGGTTGGTACGTGAACGAAGCGTATGCAACGGCAGTAGTTTTAATTATAATAGTGCTTGGATTAAACCTTTTAGCGCAACTTATTGCAGGAAAGCTCAACAAGAAATTACAAGGAGATAAATAATGAAGAATATAACACAAGCAAATGAATATGGTGGAAGTATTTCCGTTAAAAACGCCAACCTTTGGTACGGAGATTTTCAAGCCTTGAAAGATATAAGTGTTGAAATACCAGAAAGACAAGTAACGGCATTTATTGGTCCGTCAGGTTGTGGTAAATCAACTTTCTTAAAATGTTTTAATCGTATGAACGATTTAGTAGACGGTTGTAAAATCGAAGGGGAGTTTTATGTTGGCGGAACGAATATTTATGGGAAGATTGACGTGAACGAACTTCGTAAAAACGTTGGTATGGTATTCCAAAAACCCAATCCGTTCCCGATGAGCGTTTACGATAATATCGCATACGGTCCAAGAACGTTTGGGATTAGAAAGCACGCTGATTTGGATGAAATCGTAGAAAAATCTCTTCGTCAAGCAGCAATGTGGGATGAATTAAAAGATAGATTAAATAAATCCGCATTAGGGCTTTCTGGTGGTCAGCAACAACGTCTTTGTATTGCACGTTCGCTTGCGGCAAATCCCAAAATTCTACTTATGGACGAACCTACGTCGGCACTCGATCCTATTTCTACGGGTAAAATAGAAGAATTGATGGAAGAACTGAAAAAGGATATCACCATCGTTATTGTAACGCACAATATGCAACAAGCAACCCGTATTGCAGACAAAACGGCGTTCTTCCTTTTAGGCGAGCTCGTTGAATTTGGTAATACCGATGATATCTTTACGTCGCCAAAAGATGAACGCACTGAAAGATATATTACGGGTAGATTTGGTTAATACTTGATTTTTTCTAAAAAAATAGTATAATAAAGGAGTAAAATAAAATGTCGATAAGAAAATTATTTGAAGAAGAGCTTGCTGGATTAAAAACAGAGCTTGTAGAAATGTGCCGTTTAACCGAGCAAATGCTGGATAATGCGATTACGGCGCTTATCAATCGTGATAGAGAGCTTGGGAAAAGCATCGGGCAAATGGATAAGCGCGTAGACGAATATGAAATGGACATCGAAAAACGCTGTATGCGTATTCTTTTGAAACAACAACCGGTTGCAAAGGATTTTAGAGAAGTATCTACAGCACTTAAAATGATAACGGATATCGAACGCTTTGGAGATCAGGCAAGCGATATCGGGGATTTGGTTTATACGATGCCCGGAGACAAATACATTAAAGAACTTACGCATATTAAGGCGATGGGGAATCTTGCTGTAAAAATGGTTCGTGAAAGCGTAAACTCGTTTATAAATAATAACGAGGTGCTGGCAGACGAAGTGATTAATCTTGACGATGAGATGGACGATTTGTTTTTAACGGTTAAGGAAGAACTTATCGAACTTATTAAAAAAGATGGTAAAAACGGCGACCAAGCCATCGAACTTATGATGGTTGCTAAATATTTAGAAAGAATCGGAGACCACGCTGTAAATGTTTGCGAGTGGACGAAATATAACGAAACAGGAGTACACACGAAAGTCTAATGAAAGAACTTATTTATATCGTTGAAGATGATGAAGGAATACAAGAAGTCTATGAGGGCGCTTTTGAGGACGTTTATGAAACGAAGATTTTTTCAAACGGCGCTGACTTTTTCAAGGTGTTTGAAAAGGAACGCCCTGAACTTGTAATTCTTGATATAATGCTCCCCGATATGGATGGCTACACGATATTAACCAAAATACGTGAAATCGACGAACGGTTGCCGGTAATTTGCGTTAGTGCGAAATCAGATGAAATTAGCTTCGTGAAAGGGCTTAATAAAGGTGCGGACGATTATATGGCAAAGCCATTTTCCGTACTGGAATTGCTCGCAAGGGTGAAAACCAATTTAAGAAGAACAAAGCTTTACGTGACGAATGCAGACGGGTTTACGATTGACAGTAACTTATATAAAGCATTTTATAAAGGTGTTGATTTGGGTTTAACGATAAAAGAGTTTAAGCTTTTGAAACTGCTCATAGGAAAAGCAGGCGTTACGATTGAGCGAGAAGATTTATTTAAGGAAGTGTGGGGTGAGGATTTTATGGGCGAATCCAGAACGCTCGATATGCACATCGCAGCACTTCGGGAAAAGATAAAACAAGCAGGGGGCAAAGACGGTATCGTGACCGTGCGTGGCGTAGGGTATCGTTTTGAAAATAAATGAGAAAGAAATTATTTTTTCAATTCTTCGCAATTACGTTTCTTTCCGTAGTTTTAATGTTTGTTTGCGGGATTATCGCCGTCAATTTAAACTCAAAAGAAATGATGCGAGAAAGGCTTGCGGAAGAAACACAATTAGCGTGCGAGCTGGTTAACGAAGAAGGCGATTTTGAAAACTTCGCAAAGTATGAGAATAACAGTGCGTTCCGAGTAACGATTATGGATTTGGATGGAACCGTGCTGTATGAAACCGATACGAAATCGCCCCTCGAAAACCATGTTGATCGTGCGGAAGTTAAGTACGCATTGGAAGGAAAACCGCAAACGGTAGAAAGATATTCCGAAACGTTTGGCTATAATATGACCTATTATGCTATGAAAACAACGCTCTCTGATAATTCGGAAGTTATCGTTCGCTTGGCGGTTAAAAGTAGCCAAATCACCGAATATTTTAATTTAGCGATTCCGATTATGGTTATCGTATTGGTAGTTGCGTTAATTGTTTCATTGATTTTGGCGGAATTGTTCTCAAGAAAGTTTTCTAATAAATTCGTGGAAGTGGGGCAAAGCTTAAGAAGTTTAAATGCAAGCTGTTACGAGCCGATAAAAACGGATTCCAGCGAGCCTGAACTGTTTTCCATCCTGAATGAAATTAACGTGTTGAATGAAAATACGCATAATAACATGCAAAGGATTGCCGATGAACAACAGAAATTGATGACCGTTTTAGAAAACGTTTCGCAGGGCATTGTTGCAATTGACGCAGATAAAAAGGTGCTGTTTGCGAACAAAAGTATTTTGGGGCTGTTTTCCGCTGAGCCTAACGTTATAGGGAAAGAGTTTGTCTATTTGATTGACGATATGGCATTGTATGAAAAAATATCCAGACATTTAGGCGACGACTATGCTTCGGAATATGAATATAAAGGGAAACAGATATCGGTCGTTATTAGAAGAATCGCCGACGAAAACGTAGCGTCTATCGTTATATTGTCCGACGTGACGCAAGAAAAGGCAATGGCAAAGCAAAAGAGCGACTTTTTTGCAAATGCTTCGCATGAATTAAAAACGCCTGTTACGGTAATGCAAGGGCTTTCGGAAATTCTCTTGGAAAAAGAAACGATTGATGAAGGCTCTAAAAAACAGATTGAGCGTATTCATAAAGAAAGTATGCGTCTGGGTTCTTTGATTTCCGATATGCTGAAATTGAGCAAATTGGAAAGAGGCGAAGAAGCGGAAGTCGCTTATTCGAACGTGAACTTAAAAGAAGTGGCGTTAGAAGTAGTAGCGGAACTTTCGGGTGAAATAGCGGAAAAGAATTTGGCGGTTACAATCAATGGCGCAGGTGTGATTTCGGCAGAGGGTAAGAAAATTTACGAACTGATAGAAAATCTCTGCTCTAATGCAGTACATTATAATAAACCAAATGGTAAAATCGACATTCTAATCACGGAAGATGAGGAA
Source organism: Clostridia bacterium (assembly GCA_017621955.1). Next base: position 4,424 of record JAGASB010000060.1, read on the forward strand.
ACAGTATCCATCAAAGTTTCTGATACGGGTATAGGTATTGAAAAGGAACATTTACCGCGACTTTGCGAGCGATTCTACCGTGTGGATAAATCGCATTCAAAAAAGACGGGAGGAACAGGATTAGGGCTTGCGATTGTCAAACATATCTGTGTTTTGTATAATGCAAAGCTTTCCATTGAAAGCGATTTTGGTTTAGGAACAAGCGTAACCGTATCTTTCCATAAATAAGAAATAAAGTCCTTGTAGATATTTTAGATATTTACAGGGACTTGTTTTTTATTTTTTAAATTGTAAGAAAAATTATATAAAAACGTTTGCAAAATTATAAAATGGGTATATAATATATGAAAAAAGGAGAGGGGTATGTCAAAATCAGTTTATAGTTTGGTATTAAATGACGATGTAGTAGAACTTGTAGATAAATTGGCGAGAGTTAACGAATGTAGCAGGTCCCACATGATAGAAAAAATATTAGCAGAGGCAGTTTCTTATGAAACGCCTGTAATTCGTGCTAATAATTTATTTGATGAAATAGAAAGATTGATTGGAGAAGGCGATATGATGAGATTTTTAGAAGAGCCTTCACGCTATATGGCTTCGATTTTATCGGCGTTACCTTATCGATATAATCCTGCGATTAAGTATAATGTAGAACTTTTCCCTCATTCCAACTATTTAGGACAATTAAAAATAACCCTGCGAACACAAAATCCCACTTTAACCAGTTTGTTAAATGCTTTTTATCAATTATTTACGATACTTGAAAAAAGATATTATAATCCTAACGCACAATATGAATTCAACGGTATTAAGTTTATTAGGGTATTAGATTTTCCGAATGTAGAACTTACAACGCAACAATTAGCCGAATTAATAACTGAGTATGTGAAAAACTTTAATGAACTCTTAAATATTTTCTTGTCTAATCAAGACGATGAGAAGGTAGCCTTTACCTTGGTAGAAAAGAGTTTTAATGAATTGTTTGATAGAGAAATAATAATATAAACTAAAGGAGGTATAGTTTATGAATGCTGAAAAATTTACACAAAAATCAATTGAAGCGTTAAATGCTGCAACTGCGTTGGCAAATGA
>JAGASB010000061.1 GCA_017621955.1 Clostridia bacterium
CGTGTATTTATTACGTAACTGACGTATCCCGCACGAATGGAATCGAGAATTTCTTCGCTCCCTTCACTGAGTTTTCTACGAACTCTTGTTCTGATTCCGTGTTCTTTCAAAAAGTTAGCCGTGCCGATTGTAGCTTCAATATTAAAGCCCATATCATAAAAGCGTTTAACGAGTGGAAGCGCCTCTTCTTTATCTTCGTCGGCAAGCGTTACAACCGCAGTTCCGTAATTTTGCATATGAACCCCCGACGCTATGAAAGCCTTATACATCGCTCTATGCAATTTTTTATCATAGCCTATCGCTTCTCCCGTAGATTTCATTTCGGGCGAAAGATACGAGTCCATACCTTTTAGTTTAGAGAATGAAAATGCAGGTGCTTTTACGTACCAGCGCTCTTTTTCTTTTGGATAAATCTCGGTGATACCTTGTTCTTGCAACGATTTTCCAAGTATAACGAGCGTAGCAATATCAGCCAAGCTATACCCCGTTGCTTTGGACAAGAACGGAACCGTTCTCGATGAGCGAGGGTTGACTTCGATAATATAAACGTCTTCTTTTTCATCAACGATAAATTGAATATTGAAAAGACCAATTATACCGATACCAAGCCCAAGTTTTTCCGTATATTCAAGAATCGTCTTTTTTACCTTGTCAGAAATACTGAAAGTAGGATATACGCTTATGCTGTCGCCGGAATGCACACCCGTGCGTTCGACAAGTTCCATTATTCCAGGAACGAACACGGTTTTTCCGTCACAAACCGCATCAACTTCTACTTCTTTTCCACGGATATATTTATCCACCAAAACGGGTTTGTCTTCATCAATTTCTACCGCAGTTTTTAAGTAATGACGAAGTGCTTGCTCTTTTGCGACTATTTGCATTGCTCTACCACCCAAAACGAAGGATGGACGAACAAGAACGGGATATCCGATTTCTTTTGCCGCTTTTATGCCGTCTTCTATATTTGTAACAGCATAGCCTTTAGGCTGCGGAATATTAAGTTCTTTAAGCAATTTTTCAAACGCATCCCTGTTTTCTGCTTTTTCGATAGCGTTGCAATCTGTGCCGATTATCTTAACACCCCTTTCTCGTAACGGCTCCGCAAGATTTATCGCCGTTTGCCCGCCGAGAGAGGCAATTACGCCTTCGGGTTTTTCAAGGGCTATTACGTTCATAACGTCTTCGGGCGTTAAGGGTTCAAAGTACAGTTTGTCGCTTGTCGTGTAATCGGTGGAAACCGTTTCGGGATTATTATTGATAATTATAGCCTCATATCCTGCCGCTTTAATGGTTTTTACTGCATGGACTGTAGAATAATCAAACTCTACCCCTTGTCCTATACGGATAGGACCACTGCCTAATACAAGTATTTTTTTCTTATTGGATACGATAGATTCGTTTTCTTCTTCGTACGTTGAATAAAAATACGGAACGTAACTCTTAAACTCCGACGAGCAAGTGTCTATCATTTTGTAGACGGGGAAAATATTTTCACGCTTTCTCAAATTGAATACTTCAGTTTCTGTCTTTTTCCAAAGTTTTGCTATTTCTTTATCTGAAAAGCCTGTCTTTTTGGCGTCGAATAGCGTTTCAATATCTAAGGGATTGTTTTTTATCTCTCTTTCTTCGTCAATTACGTTTCTTAATTTGCGCAAAAAGAAATTGTCAATCTGCGTTTTTTCTCCTATCTCTTCAAGCGATACGTTTCTTCTTAAAAGTTCGGCAATGGCGTAAATTCTATCGTCTGTGCCGTGCTTAATATAATCAAGCAAGTCTTTCGTTGCCACGCCGTCGAACTTACTCATATACAAATGGTAAACACCGATTTCAAGTGAACGTATTCCTTTCAATAAGCTCTCTTCAAAAGTCCTACCCACACTCATCGTTTCGCCCGTTGCTTTCATTTGCGTGCCGAGTTCGTTATTTGCATCGGTAAACTTATCGAAAGGAAACCTCGGCATTTTAGTGACAACGTAGTCGAGCGCGGGTTCAAACGCAGCCGAAGTATTTGCAAGCGTTATTTCTTCCAAACGCATTCCGACTGCAACTTTTGCAGATACTCTTGCAATAGGATATCCACTTGCTTTGCTTGCAAGTGCGGACGAGCGGGATACTCTGGGATTGACTTCTATTAAATAATACTGAAAAGATTTTGAATCAAGCGCAAACTGAACGTTACAACCGCCTTCAATTTTAAGTTCCCTTATAATTTTTAATGCGCTATCTCGCAACATGTGATACTCTTTATTCGTCAACGTTTGAGACGGACAAACTACAATAGAATCACCCGTATGTATCCCGACAGGATCGAGATTTTCCATGTTACAAACGGTAATCGCCGTATCGTTTGCGTCACGCATTACCTCGTACTCTATTTCCTTAAAGCCTTTTATACTCTTTTCAACAAGCACCTGATGCACGGGAGACAACGTAAGGGCGTTTTTTAGAATTTCAGCGCACTCCTTTTCATCATCAGCAAAACCACCGCCCGTTCCGCCTAACGTAAACGCAGGACGTAAAACAACGGGATAACCGATTTTCTTTGCTATTTGTAATCCTTCTTCTATCGTGTTAGCGATTTCGGAAGGCAAAACGGGTTCTCCTAAATCCTCACAGAGTTTCTTAAAGAGTTCCCTGTCTTCCGCTCTTTCAATACTTTCGCTTTTCGTACCTAAAAGTTCGCATCTACACTCTTTAAGAACGCCTTTCTTTTCAAGTTGCATTGCCAAATTCAAACCCGTTTGACCGCCTATCCCCGGCAAGATTGCGTCAGGGCGTTCGTATCTTACGATTTTTGCAATATATTCAAGCGTTAAGGGCTCCATATAAACCTTATCCGCAATTGTCGTATCTGTCATTATCGTTGCAGGGTTGGAATTACAAAGAATAACTTCATATCCCTCTTCTTTAAGAGCAAGACAGGCTTGCGTGCCTGCATAATCGAATTCCGCTGCCTGACCGATAATGATTGGTCCCGAGCCAATGACAAGTATCTTTTTAACGTCGTTTCTTTTAGGCATTTTTGTTCTCCTTGATGATATTGATAAACTTATCGAAAAGATAGCTACTGTCCTGTGGTCCAGGGGCACTTTCGGGATGATATTGAACACTGAAAATCTTATCTTTCTTGCATTCTATCCCTTCAATCGTCCCGTCTAAAAGGTTTACGTGCGTAACCGTAAGCGGCGTATTTTTAAGACTTCCCGCCTCGACTGCATAAGAGTGATTTTGCGAAGTTATTTCTATCTTTCCCGTTGCCAAGTTTTTAACTGGATGATTTCCGCCTCGGTGTCCGAATTTTAATTTATACGTTTTTGCACCGTATGCAAGCGATATAATCTGATGCCCTAAGCAGATGCCGAAAATCGGATATTTTCCCTTCAAATCTTTGATTGCGTTGATTACGGGAACTGCATCTGTCGGATCTCCGGGCCCGTTGGAAATAAATATGCCGTCAGGCTTCAAACTCTCTATCGCTTCACTGCTTGTATCAAAAGGAACGACCGTAACCGAAACGCCGCGCCTATTTAGGGAACGTACTATATTTTGTTTCATTCCGCAATCAATGGCAACAATTTTTATTTCTCCGTCTGCGGGATATTCCGTTATTTTCTTTCTACTCACCTTTGCAACCGCATCCGTCAAAATCGGCGCACGGCTTATGATTTTTACGCCATCTTCCGCAGTCGTTTCCATTCCTGTAAGCAAACAGCGTCTGCTTCCGTAATCTCGAATGGAGCGCACGAGCTTTCTCGTATCGATTCCGTAAATACCGGGGATTTTATACTCTTTCATTACTTCAGAAAGTGTTTTTTCACTTCTCCAATTCGACGGAAAATCATTATATTCTCTTACCGCAAATCCACCTATTGTGGGTGTTTGCGTTTCAAAATCATCAGAATTAATTCCGTAATTCCCTATGAGCGGATAGCTCATCACTACCGTTTGATACGTATACGAAGGATCGGATAAAATCTCTTGATATCCAACAGGCGAAGTATTGAATACTATCTCCGTTACTTTATCTTCCCCATCGCCGAACGCATATCCGTAGTATTCCGTGCCATCCTCTAAAATCAGTTTTCTGTCATACGGTCTTTTCATGTTAACCTCGCTTACTTCTTTCTCTCTGACAATTTCTGTTCAAAACGATTTTTACAAGTATTTTTCGGTATTTCAGTCGGATATTGACCGTCAAAACAAGCCGAACAGAAATTTTTGCCACCGATAAGTTGTGATAAACTTTCTTTGGGTAAATAGCCGAGACTGTCAACGCCTATCATCTTGGCAATAGCCTCTACCGTATGATGACAAGCAATAAGATGTTCTTCGGAATCTATGTCTGTCCCATAATAGCAAGGATGTAAAAAAGGCGGAGCGGAAACACGCATATGAATTTCGGTTGCGCCTGCATCACGCAGAAGTTTTACGATTCTGCCGCTCGTCGTTCCACGAACGATTGAATCGTCAATCAAAATAATCCTTTTCCCCTTTACTGCCGTATTTACGGGCGAAAGTTTTATCCGAACTTTATCAAATCTGTCACTTTGCCCTGGCGATATAAAGGTTCTGCCTATATACTTATTCTTGATAAGTCCTATTCCGTATGGTATACCCGATTCCTGCGAATAACCGAGTGCAGCGTCAAGTCCCGAATCCGGAACGCCTATTACCACGTCGGCATCTACCGGGTATTCTTTTGCAAGGATTTTACCCGCCGTTATTCTTGCGCTTTGCACCGAAACACCATCGATTATAGAATCGGGACGGGCAAAATAAATGTGCTCAAAAATACAGGTTTTCTTCTCTTTCGTGTCACAATAATCGGTAAACGATTTTATCCCCTCGTTATTGAACACAAGCATTTCACCCGGTTGCAGATCCCTTATAAATTCTGCTCCTACGGCAGATAAGGCGCAACTTTCAGACGCGACAACGTAACTTCCCTCATCTGTTTTTCCGTAGCATAACGGTCTGAATCCGTGCGGATCACGCACAGCAATAAGCTTTGTCGCTGACATTAAAACGAGCGAAAACGCTCCTTCCAATTTTTGCATTGCCCTACTTACGGCAGTTTCGATAGAAGGCGCATTAAGTCGCTCTTTGGTTACAATATACGCAATCGTTTCCGTGTCTGACGTAGTATGAAATATTGCGCCCGAGAGTTCTAATTCGTCACGAAGTTCAAATGCGTTGCTCAAATTCCCATTATGCGCAAGTGCTAATTTCCCTTTTTGATGATTTACTTCTATGGGTTGACAATTATTTCTCGTTGTTCCTCCCGTGGTACCGTATCTGACGTGTCCCACAGCCATTGTTCCCATGGGAAAGGCAGCCAATTTTTCTTTAGAAAATACTTCGCTGACAAGCCCTATATCTTTATGCGAATAAAAAAGTCCGTCGTCGTTGACCACGATTCCCGCGCTTTCTTGTCCTCGGTGTTGAAGTGCATAAAGTCCGTAATAAGCAATATTCGCAACATTTTCGGGTTGTGGGGAAATAATACCGAACACTCCGCATTCTTCGTGTATACTCATTATCCATTATTCTCCTTTTTATCTATTGCCGCTTTTATAAACCCTTTGAATAACGGATGTGCGTTATTCGGTCTGCTCTTAAACTCCGGATGGAACTGTACGCCGACGTAAAACGGACGCACTGTTATTTCCACCGTTTCAACCAATCTTTCATCCGGCGACGTTCCGGAAAGTTTCAATCCTGCTTTTTCGAACGCTTCTCTGTATTCGTTATTAAATTCATAACGGTGACGATGGCGTTCGGATATTTCTCTTTTTCCGTAACATCTTTCCATCGTCGTTCCGTTCTTTATTTTGCAGGGATAACTGCCGAGCCTTAACGTTCCGCCTTTATCTATATCGTCGCTTTGTCCGGGCATAAAATCTATCACCTTATTATTGCAAAGCTCGTCAAATTCGCCCGAGTTTGCGTCTAAAATACCCAGAACGTTTCTTGCATATTCGATTACGGCAATCTGCATCCCTAAGCATATCCCGAAAAACGGAATAGCGTTTTCTCTTGCATATTTTACAGCCGTAATCATTCCTTCTATTCCACGACCGCCAAAACCACCGGGAACGATAATCCCATCCGCTTCGCTAAGCTCTTCTTTTACACTTTCTTGATTTAACGTTTCCGAATCAACCCATTTTATGTTGATACGTGCACCGTATTCGTAGCCTGCATGTCTTAACGCTTCGGCGACCGAAAGATAAGCGTCGTGAAGTCTTACGTACTTTCCTACAAGCGCAATCGTCACGGTTTTTGCCCTGTTCTTAATTCTTTCAATCAGGTTTATCCACTCCGTCAAATCAGGTTCTTTCGTTTCAAGCCCCAATTCTCTGCACACCACGCTTGAAAAATTAGAATTTTCAAGCATGAGCGGTGCTTCGTAGAGGTTAGACAAAGTTAAATTTTCGATAACACAATCTGGTTTGACGTTGCAAAAAAGCGATATTTTTTTAAATATTTCTTTTTCGAGTGGCTCATCTGCACGGAGTACTATAATATTGGGATTTATACCCATCCCCTGTAATTCTTTGACAGAGTGTTGCGTAGGTTTTGATTTGTGTTCGTCGGAACCTTTTATGTACGGAACGAGCGTAACGTGAATAAACAAGCTGTTTTCTCTTCCGACCTCCAAAGATATTTGCCTTACCGCTTCCAAAAAAGGCTGACTTTCTATATCGCCTATCGTTCCTCCGATTTCGGTTATAACAACGTCGGCATCCGTTTGTTTTCCGACACGGTAAACGAATTCCTTTATTTCATTCGTAACGTGTGGTATAACCTGAACGGTAGAGCCTAAATATTCGCCCCGACGCTCTTTATTCAAAACGTTCCAATACACCTTACCCGTAGTCAAATTTGAGTATTTATTCAAATCCTCGTCTATAAAACGCTCATAATGTCCTAAGTCCAAATCAGTTTCCGCTCCGTCTTCGGTAACGTATACCTCACCGTGTTGATAGGGACTCATCGTACCAGGATCAACGTTGATATACGGGTCTAACTTTTGAGCGGCAACTTTTAATCCTCTTGCTTTTAGAAGCCTGCCAAGCGAGGCGGCTGTTATACCTTTTCCAAGTCCGGAAACAACTCCTCCGGTAACAAATATATACTTCGTCATAATCACTTCCTTTAACCGTTCATTCTACAGTAACCGATTTTGCCAAATTTTTTGGTTTGTCAATATCACATCCGTTCTCCTTGGCAACGTAATACGCAAGCAACTGCAACGGTATGATCTCAACTGCTGCGGAGAAAATCATCTCTATTTTCGGCACAAAAATCACGTCATCTGCCAAAGACACGATCTTATGATTATCCTTAAAGGTTACGGCGAGAACTTCAGCACCTCTTGCTTTCACCTCGACAATATTGCTCATGGTCTTTTCCATAATGGCTTCATTGCAGCACAGTGCAATAACCGGCTGATGCTCTTCAACCAAAGCAATCGTTCCATGCTTTAATTCACCGGCTGCATAAGATTCCGCGTGTACGTAAGATATTTCTTTCATTTTCAAAGCACCTTCTAGCGCCACGGCATAGTCCGTATTACGGCCGATGAAGAACATTGAATCTACACCGTGATACTTTTTTGCCAAAGTTGAAATTGCCGAGTTCATATCTATGGCTTCCTGAATTTTCTTGGGTAAAGTCTTTAAGCATTCTAAAAGGTCGTTATAAAGTTTGTCGTCAATACGGTTCATCTTTTTAGCCGCATACAAAGCAAACAAGTATAAGACCGAAACTTGTGTGCTATAACCCTTCGTTGTTGCCACCGCGATTTCCGGACCCGCCCAAGTATAAAGCGTGAAGTCCGCAGTATTCGCAATCGTACTACCAACAACGTTGACAACAGCCAACGTTGTTGCACCGCGATTTTTACATTCCTTCATCGCCGCTATGGTATCGGCAGTTTCACCGGACTGAGATAAAACAATCAATAGCGTATGCTCATCAATAAGAGGATCGCTATAACGCAGTTCGCTTGCCAATTCGACCTGAACAGGAATACGACATAACTTTTCAATCGCATATTTACCGGCACACCCAGCATAATACGCTGAACCGCAAGCGGTAATAACAATTTTGTTGATACTTGTCAAATAGTCGGCAGTAAGCTCGGTTTCATCAAGAATAATCTCACCATCCTTGATTCTCGGTGCTATGGTTGCCTTCACTGCTCTGGGTTGCTCAATAATTTCCTTGAGCATAAAGTGCTCGTATCCGCCCTTTTCTGCCGACCCGACATCCCAGGTTATGCGGCTGATTTTCTTCTCAACAGGTTGCCCTGCAGGATTGAAAACCGTTATGGAATCGGGCGTGATCTCTGCGAACTCACCATCGTCCATATATATCGCATTTCTCGTGTAGGAAACTAGTGCTGTAACATCAGAGGCGAAGTAATTTTCACCCACACCAACACCGAGTATCAAAGGACTTGCTTCTCTCGCTACGTATACCTTTTCAGGCTCGTCAGTACAAACAACACCAAGCGCATAAGAGCCTTGTAGCCTTGCGGATGTTTTAATGACCGCCTTTTTTAGATCGCCGTTATAGTACATTTCTATCAAATGCACGACTACCTCTGTATCCGTTTGACTTTCAAAACGATACCCTTTCTGTATGAGTTCTTCACGCAGGGCAATATAGTTTTCTATAATCCCGTTATGAACGACCGCAAATTTACCGTCATTGCTCATGTGGGGATGCGCATTGGTATCGGTAGGCGCACCATGAGTAGCCCAGCGAGTATGTCCAATACCAACCGTGCCAGGGCAGTTCTTACCATCAGCAGTTCTTTCGCATAAATTAGCGATTCGTCCCGTTACTTTATTAACTTCAATCACCTTATTGTTAAGCACCGCTATTCCCGCTGAATCATATCCGCGATATTCAAGCTTTTTAAGTCCTTCCAAAAGTATTGGTGCAGCCTTCTGAGAACCTGTATAACCAACTATTCCACACATAAATTATCTCCTATTCTATATATTCATTCCAATTCCACCGTTGCAGGTGGTTTGGAAGTAATGTCATAGAGTACTCTATTTACTCCTTTTACTTCATTGACAATCCTGCTCGACACCTTATCAAGAACATCGTATGGTATTTTCGTCCAGTCTGCCGTCATAAAATCGTCCGTCGTTACCGAGCGCAATGCTATTGCATAATCATAACTTCTACCATCACCCATAACGCCGACCGAACGCATATTCGTAAGTGCAGCAAAATATTGATTCATACTTTTTTCAAGACCTGCTTTCGCCACTTCGTCTCTGAAAATATAATCTGCCTCTCGCAATAGTTC
>JAGASB010000062.1 GCA_017621955.1 Clostridia bacterium
AGCAGAAATAATAAGAACTCTAAACGAAGAAAAAATAGATATTATTGTTCTTGCAGGATTTTTATCTATTTTAAGCGAAGATTTCACAAAGCGCTTTTCTAACAGAATAATAAACGTGCATCCGTCGTTAATCCCTAGTTTTTGTGGCGAAGGTTTTTACGGCTTAAAGGTACACGAAGCGGCGTTATTTTACGGCGTAAAGGTAACGGGTGCAACCGTTCACTTTGTAAACGAAGTTGCTGACGGTGGTGAAATTATAATGCAAAAGGCAGTCAGCGTTAAGGACGGCGATACGCCAAGTAAACTTCAAAAAAGAGTTATGGAACAAGCGGAGTGGAAAATTCTTCCCGCAGCGCTTGAAAAAGTTTGTAAAATGGTACTTAAAGGAGAAATTCAATGAGTGTAAAAGGATTGAACACTATTAAAGATTTATTGTCTAAAAACAGTTATCCCGGTAGGGGAATTATCGTAGGCAAAAGCGCAGACGGTAAGAGTGCAATGATTGCTTACTTCATTATGGGTAGAAGTGAAAATAGCCGTAATCGTATTTTTGAAAGATACGCTGGCGGTATGAGAACAAAGGCGTTTGACGAAAGCAAACTCACCGACCCAAGTTTAATCATATATAATCCTTATTTAGAATGTAAAAGTAAAAATATAGTTACCAACGGCGACCAAACGGACACAGTTTATAACTATATAAAAGAACACGGCGACGATGGTTTTTCTTTTGAAAAATCACTTCATACTCGTGAGTTTGAACCAGATAAGCCTAACTTTACACCAAGAATTTCTGCAATTTTAGATTATGATTTTGCTAAAAAAACATTTAAATATAAAATGTCTATATTAAAGAGCAGTGACGGTGACCCCCAAGTATGCGACAGATATTTTTATAGTTATTCGCCCATTGACTCTCTTGGACACTTTATTCACACTTATGAATGTGACGGCAATCCCATTCCGTCCTTTTACGGTGAACCTGAAAGGGTGACTCTTCCAAATACAGCAAGTGAACTTGCTGACGTTGTTTGGGAAAACTTAAATAAAGACAACAAGGTTTCTTTGTTTGTGCGTGTTGTTCCGCTTGATGGAAGCACCCCCGAAGAAATTATCATTAACAAGAATAAATAGGAGAAATCAAAATGCAGGAATTAGAACTTAAATACGGCTGTAACCCCAACCAAAAGCCGTCTAGAATTTATATGGCAAACGGTCAAGAATTGCCCGTTACAATTTTGAACGGTAAACCAGGATATATAAACTTTCTTGATGCGTTTAACTCGTGGCAACTTGTTAAAGAACTTAAAGAAGCAGTAGGCAAACCGTGTGCAACGTCATTTAAGCACGTTAGTCCCGCAGGTGCAGCAGTTGGTGAAAAACTTTCGGACGTAGAAAAAAAAGCGTGCTTTGTAGACGATATAGTAGGGCTTGACGATTCGCCTATGGCTTGCGCATACGCAAGGGCAAGGGGTACGGACAGAATGAGTTCGTTCGGCGATTGGATTGCGCTTTCAGACGAATGTGATGAAACTACCGCATTGATTATTAAAAGAGAAGTTTCGGACGGTGTAATCGCACCATCTTATTCACCAAAAGCACTTGAAATATTAAAGGCAAAGAGAAACGGAACGTACAACGTTGTTCAAATAGACCCTAACTACGTTCCCGAAGAAAAGGAAAGAAAACAAGTTTTTGGCGTAACCTTTGAACAGGGCAGAAACAACTTTAAGATTGATAGGGAACTTGTTACAAACAAAATTGTTACGGCAAACAAAAATCTTCCCGAAAGTGCAATTCAAGATATGATAGTTGCATTAATCACTTTAAAATATACTCAGTCAAATTCGGTATGCTTTGCGCATAACGGTCAAGCAATAGGCGTAGGCGCAGGTCAGCAGTCAAGAATACACTGCACCCGCCTTGCTGGAAGTAAAGCGGACAATTGGTTCTTGCGTCAGTGCGATAAAGTGCTTAATCTTCCTTTCCTTCCTACGCTTGGTAGACCGGACAGAAATAACGTTATAGATATTTATATCTCTGACGAATGTGAAGATTTGTTAGTTGACGGCGTATGGCAAAAATATTTTACTGAAAAGCCGTCGTTATTTACAAAGGAAGATAAGCGTGCAGTGCTTTCAAAGGTAACGGGCGTAACGCTTGGTTCAGATGCGTTCTTCCCGTTTAGTGACAATATTGAACGTGCAGCAAAAAGTGGTGTAAGTTATATTGCAGAACCGGGTGGTTCAGTTCGTGACGACCTAGTAATTAAGGCTTGTGATGATAGAAATATGGTTATGTCGTTTACGGGCATGCGCCTTTTCCACCATTAATAATCGGAGAGTAAAAATGAAAGTTTTAGTTGTTGGTAACGGCGGTAGAGAGCACGCCATTATTCAAAGTCTTAAAAAGAGTAAAAAAATAGACGAACTTTACGCAATCGCAGGGAACGGTGGTATCGCCGCCGATGCGGTTACGGTTGAAATGGACGTTAAGGACGTTAATAAGGTAGCAAATTGGGCAGTTGAAAACAAAATCGACTTTGCAGTAGTTGCACCCGACGACCCACTTGTTCTTGGTGCAGTAGACCTTCTTGAAGAAAAAGGTATACCGTGTTTTGGTCCGTGCGCAAAAGCCGCTATTATTGAGGGAAGTAAGATTTTTTCTAAAAACTTAATGAAAAAATACAATATCCCCACGGCAAAGTACGAAACCTTTTCCGATGCAGAAAGTGCTATTAAATATCTTGAAACACAAGAAATGCCTATCGTTATTAAGGCGGACGGTCTTGCACTCGGCAAGGGTGTTATTATTGCTGAAACACTTGAAGATGCAAAATCGGCCGTTAAGTCGATGATGGAAGATAAGGTGTTCGGCGCTTCGGGTAGCAATATCGTAATAGAAGAATTTTTGACAGGCCCCGAAGTATCCGTCCTTTCGTTTACCGACGGTAAAACGCTTGTTCCTATGGTTTCTTCAATGGACCATAAGCGTGCGCTTGACGATGATAAGGGTTTAAATACGGGCGGTATGGGTACTGTTGCACCCAACCCGTATTATACCGAATCGGTTGCAAAAGAGTGTTATGATAAAATTTTTATACCCACTATGAACGCTATGAATAGTGAGGGTAGAACGTTTAAGGGTTGCTTGTATTTTGGGCTTATGCTTACGCCAAAAGGACCAAAGGTAATAGAATACAACTGCCGTTTTGGCGACCCTGAAACACAGGTTGTGCTTCCACTACTTAAAACCGACCTTTTTGAAATAATGCAGGCTGTTTCACAAGAAAGACTTTCAGAAATTGACGTGGTATTTAAAAAGAAATCGGCTTGCTGTGTTATTATGGCAAGCAAGGGTTATCCCGAAAAGTACGAAAAGGGATACGAAATAGTTTATAAAACAAGTACAAAGAACGTTTTCGTTGCAGGTGCAAAGCTTGTCAACGGCAAACTTAAAACAAGCGGTGGCAGGGTGCTTGGCGTAACGGCTGTTGCAGGCGACCTTAAAAAAGCAATCGCAAAAGCGTATAAAAAAGTAAGAAAAATCAGTTTTGCAAATGCGTATTATCGTAAGGATATAGGCAAGCGTGCACTGAAAGCATATGGAGAAAAATAATGGTTTACAGAATTTACGTTGCTAAAAAACCCGAATTCGCTAATGAAGCAAACGCTTTGATGGGCGAAATTAAAAACCTTTTAAAAATTGACTCGATTAAGTCGCTTTCGGTTGTAAACCGTTACGACGTTGAAGATATTGAAAAAGCACTTTTTGACAAGTGCATAAATTCGGTATTTTCAGAACCGCAAATTGACGATGCGTTTACTGCGCTTCCAAAAGCAGATTATATATTTGCAGTTGAACCGCTTCCCGGTCAGTTTGACCAACGTGCAGACTCTGCCGCTCAGTGTATTCAACTATTTTCGGCGGGCAATCGTCCCGTTGTAAAGACTGCAAAAGTTTACGCAATAAATGGTCAACTTAGCGAAAGCCAACTTCAAGCAATAAAGAAGTACGTTATCAACCCCGTTGAGTGTAGAGAAGCCGACCTTAGCGAAAAGAAAACGCTTGCGATGACTTACGAACTTCCCGATAAGGTTGAAACGTTAATCGGTTTTAACGCACTTGATGAAAATGGTTTAAGTTCGTTCTTAAAGGAAAAAGGTCTTGCTATGGACCTTGACGACCTTAAATTTTTACAGTCGTATTTTAAAGATGAAGGTAGGGAACCCACTATCACTGAAATTAAAATGATAGATACTTACTGGTCAGACCACTGCCGTCATACGACCTTTTTGACTACTATTGAAAACATAGAGTTTGAAGACCAACTTGCAAACAAGATTTATCAAGAATATATCGATGCAAGAAAAGAACTTAACAGAACTAAGCCTATTAACCTTATGGACCTTGCGACTATCGCAACAAGGTATCATAAAAAGACGGGCGCTCTTCCTAAGATTGATGAATCGGAAGAAATCAACGCTTGTACTGTAAAAATCAAAGTAAACGTGGGCGGTGAAAAACAAGATTGGTTGTTGCTTTTTAAAAACGAAACGCACAACCACCCGACTGAAATTGAACCGTTCGGTGGCGCTGCAACTTGTATCGGCGGTGCTATCCGTGACCCACTCTCTGGCAGAAGTTACGTTTACGCAGCAATGCGTGTCACGGGTGCAGGCGACCCGTTAAAACCCTTAAACGAAACTATTAAGGGTAAATTGCCACAAAGAAAGATTGTTACTACCGCAGCAAACGGTTATTCTTCATACGGCAACCAAATAGGTCTTGCTACCGGTATGGTTGATGAAATTTATCACGACGGTTACGTTGCAAAGCGTATGGAAATCGGTGCAGTTATTGCTGCTGCGCCCGAAAAGAACGTTCGCCGTGAAGTGCCAGAAAAAGGCGACGTAGTAATTTTACTTGGTGGAAGAACGGGTAGAGACGGTTGCGGTGGTGCAACGGGTTCTTCTAAATCACACAACCTTGAATCGCTTGCGTCTTGCGGTGCAGAAGTTCAAAAGGGTAACGCACCCGAAGAAAGAAAACTTCAAAGGTTGTTTAGGAATGAAAAGGCTTCACGCTTAATTAAGCGTTGTAACGACTTTGGTGCAGGTGGTGTTTCAGTTGCTATCGGTGAACTTGCCGACGGACTTAACATTGACCTTGATAAAGTGCCAAAGAAGTACGATGGTCTTGACGGAACAGAACTTGCAATCAGTGAATCGCAAGAAAGAATGGCTGTTGTCGTTGAAAGTGGTGACGTTGAAAAGTTTATTGAACTTGCAACAGAAGAAAACTTGGAAGCAACGGTCGTTGCAACGGTTACTGACGATGCAAGACTTAAAATGACTTGGAAAGGCAACACTATCGTTGATATTTCAAGAGAATTCTTAAACAGTAACGGTGCAGAAAAGAAAACCAACGTAAAAATTGTTAAACAAGAAATGGATAAAAAGGCTATTCCCGAAAACTTTAAGTCGGGAATGGAAGAACTTGCAGTAAACTTAAACGTTTGCAGTAAGCGTGGACTTTCAGAACGTTTTGACTCAACTATCGGTGCAGGTACGGTACTTATGCCGTTTGGTGGTAAAAACCAAAGAACGCCTATTCAGGCAATGGTAAACAAAGTTTCGGTTGAAAATGCTGATACCGATACTTGTTCGTTTATGAGTTGGGGCTACAATCCGTTCATTGCTGAAAAGAGCCCATTATACGGTGGTTATTACGCAGTTATTGAAAGCGTATGTAAACTTATTGCAACGGGTGCAACTAAGGAAGATACTTATCTTACTTTCCAAGAATATTTTGAAAAGCCGAATAAAGACGCTACCCGTTGGGGTAAACCTGCCGCAGCACTTTTAGGTGCGTTCCGTGCGCAAAGAGAACTTAAACTTTCTGCTATCGGTGGAAAGGACTCTATGAGTGGTTCTTTTGAAAACATAGACGTTCCGCCAACGCTCGTTTCGTTTGCAGTTACTACCGACAGTTTAGATAAAGTTGTTTCACCTGAATTTAAAAAGGCGGAAAGCAAAGTAGTTCTTCTTAAAGCAAAAACTACGGCTGATGGACTTATTGATACTGACGACTTGATTGAAAATTTTGACGTTATTGAAAAACTTAATGCGGACGGAAAAATCCTTTCAATGTATACGCCCACTTACGGTGGCGTAGCCGAAGCGATTATGAAAATGAGCTTTGGTAACGGTATCGGTTTTGAGTTTGAAAATGTTTCTTTAAACGAAATTTTTGGATACAATTACGGTGCGTTTATCATTGAACTTGACGGTGACGTTGACGTGAAAAAAGCAACCGTTATCGGAAAAACGTGTTCTGACGGTGTTATTAAGTACAAAGGCGAAAGCGTTTCGGTTGAAAACACGTTGTGCAAATACGAAGATAAACTTGAAAGCGTGTTTAAGTGTAACGACGTTAAGACTGATACGGGTGTAATACCTAAAATCGAATATAGCGCAAGTGAGTGGAGTTATTCACCCACTAAGTTTGCTAAACCAAGAGTGCTTGTTCCCGTATTCCCCGGTACAAACTGTGAATACGATACTAAAAAAGCATTTGCAAGGGCAGGTGCTGACGTTGAAATTTTCGTTATTAAGAATTTATACGACGTTAAAGAGTCGGTTGATGCGTTTGCTAACAAGATAAAAAATAGCCAAATAATATTCGTTCCGGGTGGATTCTCGGGCGGTGACGAACCCGACGGCTCAGGTAAATTTATCACGGCTTTCTTCCGCAATAAAGCGATAAAAGAAAACGTAAGCGAACTTCTTGATGTTAGAAAAGGACTTATGGGTGGTATTTGTAACGGCTTCCAAGCGCTTATCAAACTTGGTCTTGTTCCTTACGGCAAGATTACTGATGAAATGAGTGAAGATATGCCTACTTTGACCTTTAACACCATTGCACGTCACCAATCTATGCTTGTTAAAACACGCATCGCTTCTAATAAGTCGCCTTGGCTTATGGAAACTAACGTGGGTGACGTTTACACCGTACCTATTTCACACGGCGAAGGTAGATTTATTATAAAGGATGAACTTTTAGAAAAACTTATCAAAAATGGTCAAGTTGCAACTCAGTACGTTGACCAAAGCGGTAATCCTACTTACGATATTAAGTTTAACCCCAACAATTCGGTTTATGCAATCGAAGGTATTACTTCACCCGATGGTAGAGTATTCGGTAAAATGGGACACTCTGAAAGAACAGGCAACGGACTTTATAAAAACGTTGACGGCGAATACGATATTAAGATGTTCGCTTCTGCTGTTAAATACTTTAAATAATTTGATTTTAAGGAGAAGCTTTTATGGGCTACAAAAGCGATATAGAAATTGCTCAAAGCGTTACGCCCGAACATATTTCGGTCATAGCAAAGCGTGCGGGCGTTCCCGACCATTGCTTAGAGCAGTACGGTAACTATAAAGCAAAAGTTGACTTATCTTTGCTTAGCAATGAAAATCGCAAAGACGGCAAGTTGATTTTGGTTACGGCAATAACGCCTACGCCTGCGGGCGAAGGTAAAACCACAACCACTATCGGCTTAGCAGACGGCTTAAAAAGAATAGGCAAAAACGTTATAGTTGCACTTCGTGAACCGTCTTTGGGGCCTGTGTTTGGCGTTAAGGGTGGTGCTGCTGGCGGTGGATACGCTCAGGTTATACCTATGGAAGACATTAACTTGCACTTCACGGGTGATTTTCACGCAATAGGCGCAGCAAACAACTTGCTTGCAGCAATGCTTGATAACCATATTTATCAAGGTAACGCTTTAAATATCGACCCAAGAAGAATAACGTGGAAAAGATGCGTCGACATGAACGACCGTCAACTCCGTTTTGTTGTGGACGGCTTGGGGGGCAAGGTCAACGGCGTTCCCCGTGAAGACGGTTACGATATAACGGTCGCTTCTGAAATTATGGCGGTATTGTGCTTATCTTCTTCAATAACCGACTTAAAGAAAAGGCTTTCAAATATAATAGTTGGCTACACTTATGACGATAAACCCGTAACGGCAGGGCAACTTAAAGCGCACGGTGCTATGACGGCACTTCTAAAAGATGCGTTAAAACCAAACCTTGTTCAAACGCTTGAAGGAACGCCTGCTTTCGTACACGGCGGACCGTTTGCAAATATTGCGCACGGCTGCAACTCTGTTATGGCAACCAAGATGGCGTTAAAGCTTGGCGACTATACTGTAACAGAAGCAGGTTTTGGTGCAGACCTTGGTGCAGAAAAATTCTTAGATATTAAGTGCCGTTTGGCAAATCTTAAACCCGATGCAGTTGTTATCGTTGCAACTATAAGGGCGTTAAAGATGCACGGCGGTTTGAGTAAGACTGAACTTAACAGTGAAGATTTAACCGCACTTGAAAAGGGACTTCCTAACCTTTTAAGGCACGTTCACAATATTAAAGACGTGTATAAACTTCCGTCGGTGGTTGCAGTCAACCGTTTCCCGACCGATACCGATGCAGAGATTGAACTTGTTATCAAAAAGTGTAAAGCACTTGGCGTAAACGTGGTTTTATCTACCGTATGGGCAGATGGCGGAAAGGGTGGCGAAGCACTTGCGAAAGAAGTGGTTGAACTTTGCGAAAAGAAAAACGACTTCACGTTCAGTTACTCTGATGATGATAGCATAAAAGAAAAAATAAACAACGTAGCAACCAAAGTTTACGGTGGCGACGGCGTTATATTTACCGCAGAAGCCGAAAAGCAAATCAAAACGCTTGAAGATTTAGGGTTTAAAAATTTACCCGTTTGTATTGCCAAAACGCAATACTCTTTCTCAGACGATATGACTTTGCTTGGCGCACCTGAAAACTTCAAAATCACGGTACGTTCTATTAAAGTGTCGGCAGGCGCAGGATTTATAGTAGTGCTTACGGGCAATATTATGACTATGCCAGGGCTACCAAAAGTTCCAGCCGCTGAGAACATTGACGTTACCGAAGACGGAAAAATAGTCGGATTATTCTAAAAAACAATATAATCGCCGTGCAAAAGCACGGCGTTTTTAACGGTATTATTTATTGAACAAAAAGGAATAGACTACATTGAAGAACTACAAATATAAAGAATATTTAATTAACATTATACCGTGTATAGGCTACGGAATACTTTGTGGCGCACTGACGGGCGCATTCGTATTTTTATTTAAGTTTTTATCAAGCAAAGCAGAACAACTTTCACGATATATTTACGCTATTGCAAGTACGAACGTTTTATTTATTATGTTGGTGTTTGTTGCGCTTATCGGCTTTGCTATCTTGATGCGGTTTTTACACAAAAAAGTGCCCGAAGTTAAGGGCGGTGGAATTCCCCGTAGCGAAGGCGTATTAAGGGGAATGTTATCGTTTAGGTGGCTAAGAACACTTATCGGCACTTTCGTAGGCAGTATGATAGGCTTTTTGTGTGGGCTTCCACTTGGTTGTGAAGGTCCTGCCGTGCTTATGGGAACGGCGATAGGTTCAGCGTGCGTTAAGTTTTCAAAAAAGCAGTCGGCTTGGGGTAGATATATAATGTCCGGTGGTGCAGGGGCAGGCTTTGCCGTAGCAACGGGCGCTCCACTATCGGGCATACTATTTACGCTTGAAGAAGTGCATAAACGTTTTACACCTATACTTACTATCGCAGTTTCAGTATCGGTTGTGTCGGCAACATTTATAAGTAGGTTGCTTTGCACGTCTTTTAATATTGATTATGCGTTTATCAACTTATCTATGCTTGCCGAATTTGAACTTTCGCAAGTAGGATATTTACTGTTGCTTGGCGTGCTTTTGGCGCTTGCTGTCGGTGCGTTTGATTGGGCAATATCTCTTATAGGAAAATTTACTAAAAAATATAAAAGGACACTAACGCCATTAGTAAAACTAATAACGGTTTTTGTTATAACGGGCATACTTGGTTTTACACTTTCGGGCGCACTGTATAGTGGACATCACGAAATTATTGAAACGGTAAAAGGTAACAAAATTTTAGCAACGGTAGTGGTTTTATTTGTCGTAAGGTTTATTATAATGATGTTTGTTGCGGATAGTGGTGTTACGGGCGGAATATTCCTACCAACGCTTGCAATAGGTGCGTTAATCGGTGCGGTGTTTTCAGAACTTCTAATTTTAATGGGTATGCCAAGGCAGTTATATTCTACGGTAGTAATGCTTAGTATGTGTGCGTTTATAGGTGGAACTTTGCGTGCACCCTTGACGGCAACGGTGTTATTTATAGAACTTTCAGGGCAGTTTACAAACCTTTTTACGTTGCTCTTGTTGTATTCACAGTAACCATAATTACTGAAATTTTAAACAGAACGCCATTTTACGATAGAGTTCTTAAAAATATGGAAGAACACGAACATCAAGGCAAGGTCTATTCTACAAGTTGTTTTAAACTTACTGTTTCGCACGGTGCGTTTGCTATCGGTAAAGCGGTAAGGGATATTATGTGGCCACAGTCTGCGGTAGTGCTTAACGTAAAACACGCTAACGATAGAATTCAAGAAGTTGAAAATGAGGGCGAAAAGAAACTTTATGCAGAAGATATGGTTATCGTTAGGGCAAAGTACGATGATAAAGAACGACTTAAAACGCTTTTATACGACATTGTTGGAAACGATTTTGAAATAACCGATTATACACTATAAAACAACAATTCCCACGGTTGCCACCGTGGGAATATTTATCTATCATATTCAGTTTTAATTGCACCCTATATAATTTTTAGGATACCCGACTAACTTTAAGAAAATTAAACTTTTTATCCGTCGCCTCCTTTACGACGACATTATAACTTAAATCGTATCCTACTTAACTATACACGGTGCAAACTTAGATATTTCCTCAATACTGTTCATTGGTCTGCACCCCCTAAATAAAGATTTCCTCTATTTCACTCCTTATCTATATTTTCTGGCTTTATTGTAACACGGATTCTGTGTTTTGTCAATATGTTTTTTAAAAATTTTGTTGAGAAAATTTACTTAAAACAGTATTGACAGATAAGTATTTTTATGTTATTATTTAAAATAGTGGGTAAAAAAATAAGTAAGTGATATGAAAGGTTTTATAATTATAAATCCGTTTTTGGTGCCACAAGAAAGTGTTTATCAAGCGGAAAGGCTAAAAAGCGAATTTGAAAATAAAGGAGTGTCGGTTGAAATAATTTCCGATGCTTTTTTGCGTGCTGAATTAGAATGTAAGTTAAGGTCAGATTTAAGTAGTGCCGACTTTATCATTTATTTAGATAAAGATAAATATCAATCACAAATACTAACTAAACTTTCAGTAAGGCTATTTAATAGTCACGAAGCGATAAGGTTATGCGACGACAAGGCGGAAACTTATATTGCGCTATCTAACGTAGGTATTAACTTACCTAAAACAATTTTTGGTGCACTTTGCTACAATAAAGACTTATCTATTAAAGAAGAGTGGGCAGATAAAATTATTGACAGTTTAGGGCTTCCCGTTATCGTTAAGGAAAGTTTTGGCTCTATGGGAAAGGGTGTTTATAAAGCGGACGATAAAGAGAGCCTTTTAAGTATAATGGAAAAGGTTAAATTAAAACCGCACCTGTTTCAGCAGTATATAAGTAAAAAAGTGGGCGTAGACGTGCGTGTTATAGTAATAGGCGGGAAAGCCGTCTGTGCTATGGAAAGAGTAAATGAAAGCGATTTCCGTTCTAACGTAGCAAGGGGTGGAAGTGGTGTTAAAGTTGAACTTTGTCCCGAATTTAAGTCGGTTGCTGAAAAGTGTGCGCAAGTGCTTAATCTTGATTATTGTGGTGTGGACTTGCTTTATGGGGAAAATAACGAACCTATCGTTTGCGAAGTCAACTCAAACGCTTTTATAGGTGGAATAGAAAGTGCAACGGGCTTTAACGTTGCAAAAGCATACTGTGAATATATACTTAACGAACTAAGTAAATAACTTAAAAAAGCCGTCGGGGAACGTCCCCGACGGCTTTAACATTAACTATCTATGTTTATATTCGTTTACGGCACTAACTATATTTTCTTTATTTGATTTTTTGCCGTGTTTTTCGATATGTATTTTATTTACGTCACCGTGAGTCAAACACCCAGCACCGCCTACACAACCACCGACGCAAGCCATACCTTCAATAAAGTTACCATCAAGTATACGCTTGGTCGCTTTAAGAAGTGCAACTCTGCACGCTTCAATGCCGTCGCACGGAACGGCTTTAAGGTCAAAACCGTCAATACCACGTTCTTTTATTCCTTCGGCAACCGCTTCTGAAAGACCGCAACTTCTTGCAAAGATTCTGCCGTAGTAAGAAGCGTCGTCAATTTCTTCTTCGGGAAGACTGTTGATTTCTATATCCTTACTGTCGAACAGTGCTTGCAATTCTTCAAAGGTGATTACGCTGTCAACGTAGGGCGCAACGTCCTCTTTTTTATATTCCATTTTTTTAGCAGTACACGGACCTATGAAAACAACTTTTGCGTTAGGCTCATCTTCTTTGATTTTCTTCGCAATGGTTGCCATTGGGGAAAGGTTATGTGAAATGTAATCGGATAGGTCGGGGAATTGCTTTTTAACGTACGACACGAACGCAGGACAGCAAGAACTTGTTAAAAATCCTTTTTCGGCAAGTTCCTTTGCTTCTGAAAGCGCTACTATATCCGCACCCAAAGCCGCTTCAACCACGTCGTGAAACCCAAGTTCTTTTATTCCTTTAAGAACTTGACCGAGTTTTGCG
Organism: Clostridia bacterium; assembly: GCA_017621955.1. The sequence continues at coordinate 12,745 of JAGASB010000062.1, forward strand.
TATACGAATTGACTTGCGATTGACGGCGCAACGACGGCGTAAACCTTAAATTTAGTGTTGTTTTCACTATCTTTTATCAAATTTATTACGTCAAGTATGTAAGACTTATCGTTTATTGCACCCCACGGGCATTGATAAACGCACGCACCGCAAGCAATACACTTTTCATCGTTGATTTTTGCAGCCTTGTTTTCGTCCATAGATATTGCTTTAACTTTACAAGCCCTTTCGCACGGACGTTTGTGGTTGATTATAGCACTGTATGGGCAAACCTTTGCGCAAAGACCACATTCAACGCACTTAGATTTATCAATGTGTGCTTTTTGGTTAGCGTCAATTGTTATAGCGCCCTTTTTGCACACGTCTTCACAACGGTGCGCAAGACACCCCCTACAAGCGTCTGTAACTTCAAAAC
>JAGASB010000063.1 GCA_017621955.1 Clostridia bacterium
GCGGTTGAAACCAAAACCTTATCTGCAATCGGGTCTAAAAATTTACCTAAATCGGTAACTAAGTTATACTTTCTTGCAATGTGTCCGTCAAGAAAATCGGTAAACGCTGCAAGTGCAAAGATAAATGCTGATATAACGTAGTTATACGGTATTTGCGGAATATAAAAAACCGCAACAAAAATAGGTATTAAAATTATTCTTATGATAGTTAGTTTGTTGGGTAAGTTCATAGTCTTTCTCCATACAGGTCGTAGCCCGTCTCTTTAATAATTTTAACGTCGTAATAAGCACCGTACTCCACTTCTTCGCCCGAAAAGAAATAAACTTTTCCGTCAATGTCGGGGGCGTTAAAGTACGCACGGCCGTAGTAAACAAGTTCGTTTTCATCAAACCCTTCGGCAAGAATTTTAACAGTTTTACCTATAAACGAACAGTTTGTTTGCTTGACGATTTTTTTCTGCACGTCGTACAGTTTTTTAAGACGCTTAGTTTTTATTTCTGATTTAATCTGCCCGTCAAGGCGTGCCGCCGCCGTTCCGTCTTCCTTGCTATACTTAAAAAAACCTGCGTTGAACAGTTTTGCCTTTTGCAAAAACTCAACAAGGTTATTAAACGCCTGTTCGCTTTCGCCTGGAAAACCCGTTATAAAGGTTGAACGGATTGCAATCCCCGGAACTTCCCTTTTAAGTTTTTCAATAAGTTCAAGGTAATACTGTCCCGTACCCTTTCTGTTCATACGCTTTAACACACCGTCGTCAGCGTGTTGCAATGGTATGTCTATGTAATTTATAAGTTTATCATTGGTCTTAAATTCGTTTATCAGTTGGTCGGTAACGCTTTCGGGATAGCAATATAGAACCCTTATGTTTTTTATGTTATCAAGTTTTGAAAGTTGTTGTATAAGTTCGGTTAGGCTTACTTTTTCGGGTAAATCTTGACCGTATTTTGCACTGTCTTGTGCAACAAGGATAAGTTCGCTTATATTTCCTAACCCTTTTGCTTCTTCAATAAGCATTTCCATCGGCACGGAACGGAACTTGCCCCGTATAAACGGAATTAAGCAGTATGTGCAGTGGTTTGAACAACCGTCCGCTATTTTAAGGTAAGCGTAACTATCGGTGGTAAGAACTCTTTTACAAGTGCTTTCCCCACGGGGAACGCCAACGTTAATTACACGTTCACCCAAATACAGCCTATCTATTACGCTTTGAATTTCGTGATAATCGGATACGCCCATAAATGCATCTACTTCATATAGTTCGTCTTTTATGTCATCAATAAACTTTTGTGGCAAGCACCCTGTTACGATTATCTTTTGCGCAACGCCGTCTTCCTTATATTGCGCCGCAGCTAAAATTTCGTTAATTGCTTCCTTTCTTGAACTTTCTAAAAAGGCACAAGTGTTTATCACGATAATCTCTGCTTTTTCGATATTTCCAACGAGCGTGTGATTTTCACTTAAATAATGTAGCATCTTTTCGGTGTCTACACGATTTTTATCACAGCCAAGCGATATAACGCCGATTTTTTTACCTTTAATCATAATCAGTAATCCGCCTCATCCATAGGTCCAAATCTACTTATGAATTCTTCCTTAGATAAAAGAACACGACGTGCTTTACTGCCTTCGTTGCCCGAAACAAAGCCCATTTGTTCCATTTTATCAACTATTCCACCTGCACGGGCATAACCGATTTGAAAACGTCTTTGTAAAAGCGATATTGATATAGACTGAGTGTTTACGGCAAGCCAAAGTGATTTAAGCATAATATCACTCATTTCACCGTCGCCACTAGAACCACCTACGCCGTCGGAAGAACTTTCTTCTTGCTTAGGATTAGTTTCTTTATCAAGGAAATCTTGAACGTCGTCGTCAAAGTACGCTGTATTATGTTCTTTGATGTAGTTTACGATGTTGGTAACTTCTCTACCGCTTATATATGCGCCTTGATACCTTTCGTAATCGCCCATTGATGAATCTTTATAAAGCATATCGCCGTTACCCAAAAGTTTTTCAGCGCCTGCACCGCCTAAGATAGTTTGAGAGTCGGCAAAGTTCATAACTTTAAGAGCAATACGAGAGGGCAAGTTGGCTTTAATCGTACCCGTAATAACGTCAACCGACGGACGCTGTGTAGCAAGCACTAAGTGAATGCCCGCTGAACGTGATTTCGCTGCGATACGTCTAATCTTTTCTTCTAAGTCTTTCTTGCACGCTTCCATAAGGTCGGCAAGTTCGTCTATAACGAAAACTATTCGTGGAAGTTTAGGAATAGTGTCGCTTGCAATTTGAGTATTATAATCGTCAATGTTACTAACCATACCACCGCAAGCAGTAAACATTTCGTTACGGCGATTAGTTTCGTCATACGCCCACTGTAAAAGCGTAAGCGCACGTTTAGGCTCGGTTATAATTTCGTCCACAAGCAAGTGCGGAATATGGTCATACTTTCTAAATTCAACGCTCTTGGGGTCAACTAGTACAAGCTTTAATTCTTCGGGAGAATAGCGCATCAAAAGGCTGACTATCATAACGTGGAGTGCCACGCTCTTACCCGAGCCCGTTGCGCCTGCAATAAGATAGTGCGGACCTTTTGCTAAGTCGTAACTTATAGAGTTGCCGACAATGTCTTTACCGATAGCAAACATAAGCGCAGTCGCCTTATCCTTTTTGCCTGCAAGCCCTTCCATAACTTCTTTAAGCCCTACGGTAACCTTTACGCTGTTTGCAACTTCTATACCCACAAGGTTTTTGCCCGGGATAGGCGCTTCAATTCTTACACCGTCTTTAACCGACAAACGCATCTTTAAGTCGTCATCGTACTTTAATACGTTCTTAACTGAAATACCTGCCGGCATCATAATTTCGTAACGTGTAACTGACGGACCTTGAATATAACTTTGCGGTACTGCGTTAATGTGGAATTCTTCAAGTGTTCTTTGGATAATTTCCATACGTTCTTGATGGTTTTCTTGCGCAGCGTTGATAGGCTGAGCGTAAGTTTCCAAAAGGTCGAACGGTGGACGGAAGTATTCCCTATTGATAGGCGGAGCGGGTTTTTTAGGCTTTTCAGGCTCAACTTCTTCCTTTGGTTGTTCGGGGGTAAAGTCTAATCCCCTTCTTGACGAAAGATTGTTATCCGCACCAACTCTGCTTGTAAAACTTACGGGTTGTTCGGGCTTAGACGTTTGTTCTTCTTCCTTATCACCGAAGAAAATTTCACGCATTCGACGTGTCCCCGTAACGTTGCTTTGGGGCAACGTGCTTTCTTCAACCGGCTTTTCTTCGGGCTTTTCACAAGTTTCTTCATTGACTGCTTCAAACGCCTCTTTATAGTCGTCTTCTTCAATCTCTTGACTTAAAACTTGTTCTTTTTCCTCTTGAACTTCTTCACTTTCGTCTATAAACGGAATATCAAAAGTTTGTTCTTCTTGCTTTTCAACTTCTTCCACCACACTTTCTGTTGGGCGGAATACTTCAAACTCTTCCGAACTCGTTTGCTCAACACTAGAAATAGGTTCAACTTGAACGCTTTCAACCATTTCTTCAACTTCGGCGTAAATGCTATTAAACATTTCCGCGCGGGAAGCGGCACTATCTTCATCTACCACTTGTTCTTTTTCGTGTTCGATAAACGGAATTTCTTTTTCTTCCTTTACCTTATCTACCCTTGGCGTAACGTAGCCTGACACGGTGGTTGTCGAATTAGAATTGTACGGGGTATAATAACCCGTCTTGCTATCAGCGTTAATCCTATCCATATCAATTGAAGCAGGAGTTTTAATATAGTCGAGTTTTTTCTTAAAATCATCCGTTTCGGGTGCTTTTACGTTTTGTTCACTGCCCGTGCTTACCACGCTTAAACCGCCGTCGGCGAAGCCAAGTTTTATGCTAGACGTGGGTTTTGATTGTTCTTTATGAAGTTCACGCTTGTTTTTAACTGCAAACTCATTAGGATTATTTACAAAAAGTTTTTGCTTGCCTGCCGTAACAGCAAAATCCACACCTTCGACGGGGTATTCTTTTGTGCCGGCAATGTCAACACCTATATCCAAACCATCTTCCTTAACGAAAGAACTTCTAAATTTTTTGTCGTCAGACTTGTTTTTCTTGACGGGTTCGTTGACGTAGTCTTTTACTAAAACGTATCCAACGACGGCAAGTGCAATAGAGATCACGACGTAACTGCCAACTGCTGTAAGTAGCGAAGAAAAAACGTATGCGACAAACGCCGTAAATAATCCGCCGGCAGAAGTGGTTGCAATACCACCTTGCCCCATCATATACGATGCGGATAAATATTCACCGTAAGTAAATCCCACGCTATTAATGGTTGCTATATGAGAAATTAAAGCGACCAATGAAAACGCACATGTTATAAGCGTTTTTTTGCGTGCAGTAAATCCGGTAGTTTTACCCGTGATATTTAGCACGCCCATAATTATAATAAAAATTACGACGGCGTAAGCAAAAAAGCCGAAGCAACCGAACAAGAAAGAATTCACCGCTTGCCCCACAACCGAAAAAATAGCATCACGAGTAATTAGGCAAACGAGCATAAGCGTAGCGAAAAGTATAAGCACTACACCCAATGTTTCCCTTGTAAATACAAGACTTTTATTTTCCTTATCGTCCTTATTTCTACCTAAACCGTTCAAAAGTCCACCTCTAAGAAGATTATCATATCTATTGTACCAAAAACCACGCCCATTTACAATGCTTTTTGATAATTTTTTTAAATTTTAAAATAATATTTTAAATATGCGTTTTAAAAATGAAAAAACAAGGCTATATAGCCTTGTTTTATGTCGAATTTTTTCTATTAAATCACCCTATTAATCTTCAACCAAAGATGAATTTTGGGCAAAGCGACGAACAGATTCGATTGCACTTACGCACGATTCAAGTTTATCGTATGCTTCGCCTATGCAAATAACTGATTTTTGAGCATTGCGAAGTTTGTAGTAATATCTACCAAACTTGTCGTGGTCGATAATAAAGTTTCCTTCCAAAGAGTTTTTCTTCACCGATTCGATTGCATTTTTAGCACTCTTTTCAAGTGAGACTTCTTCGGTTGCAAGCATAAGTTGACCGTTGTTGGCGTAAAGCTTAGCAGAATAATTGCCCTGTTCTGTTTTTTCTATACGCCACTTACCACGCAGTTTGTTTTCAGTATCAATAACGGCAGGCGTGTACTCAGCGTACTTTTGACCTTCCGTAAGTCCGTCCGCAATAGGTGAACTTGACGCAATACGTTTAACCGATTCAACTGCTTTATAACACTGGTCTTTGGATTTATAAATTTCACCGACGCACAAAAGCCTGTTGGTTGTGGTTTTAAGTTTATAATAGTAATTTTTGTTTTTGTCTTGGTAAATTACAAACTTGCCGTTTTCAACACCCCTAAGTATTGAAGCGATACCGTTTCTTGCGCCTTCTTCGGTCGTGTAAATTTCACTAGATAGCATTACTTCGCCGTTGCTTGCTAAAAGTTTAGACATATATTCGCCTGCGCTTTTAAGTTCAACAACCCACTTACCGTTAAGTTTTTTAGTTTCCTTTTTAACTTCGGGTTTCTTGGTAACGGATTTTTTAGTTGTTTTAGGTTTAGAAACTTTTTCTTCCGCAACTTCTTCTTGTGCTATTTTTTCAGGCTCAGTTTCAACTGTTTTTTCACTTACGTCTTGTTCTTTTTCTTCAATTTCCGTAACCGTTTCAACTTTTTCTTGCTCAACTACGTTTTCGACTACCACGTCATTACTCTTTTCTTCAACAGTTTGCACTTTCTTTTTCTTGCCTTTTTTTGCGCACTTAACAATGGCGACTATTATCAACACAACTATAAGTAGAATTAGCGCCACTAACGCAATGCCAATATACATTGCATCAAAAGAAAGGTCCTTAACGCCGATTAAATTAGTAAACCAAACACCTAAATCTCTAAAAATACCCATAAAACTCTCCATAAAGTTTTTTATATATAAATTTTATCACAATATTAGTTAAAGTGCAATAAAAAAATAAAAATTATGCGCGATTTTGTTAGAAAAAATCGCGCAAACGTAATCCTATTCAGCCTTGCCGTCGTTGAAGTACAAAATACCAAGAGTGTTTCCACCACAGTGACTTGCTATCGTACATCCAGCGTGCGTTTCATAAATATTCTTAAAGCCTGCGTCTTTAAGCGCTTGCTTTGCAGCTTCAACCATTTCTTCGGTTGCCGTGGTGTACGTTACAAACGCTTTGTCAAGGTCTGGGGTGTTGAATTCTTCCAAAACGTCATCGCAGTATTTTGCAACAACCTTGCCCATTTGACCACGATATTTTTTATCTGAACCCATCTTACCGCCCTTAACGACTATTCTTGGACGAATTCTTAAAATATTTGCACCAAGAAGTGAAAGAGCGTTACACCTACCGCCTTTATAAAGATAATCAAGGCGTTCGATAACAAAACTTACTTGTAACTTATCAACCCTTTCCGCAACCTTTTTAGCAACGTCTTCGGGCATATAGCCGTCGTTTACAAGTTCCCTTGCGTATATTGCCAAAAGTCCTATACCCGTAGACAAACTTAAACTGTCCACAACAAAAACGTTCTTTACGTTCTTGCCTGCACGCATTGCGTTACCGCAAGAAGAAGTAAGTCCGCTTGATAAACAAATATGAACGACTGCATCGTAATCTTTTTTAAGACTTTCAAAATATTCAGTATATTCGTATTCGTTAAGTGCGTTGGTTTTAGGTAAAACCTTGTTTTCATCAACAAAATTAAAAATTTCTTGCGTTGAGAGTTCGCCGTCCTTAAACGTATTAGAACCCAACACTATTTCGTATGGAATTACTTTTATATCGTATTTTTCAAGCAACTCTTTTGATAAGTCGTTAGTTGATTCTACCGATATCGCTATTTTCATTAAAATACTCCTTTTATTTACAAACTGCACGATTATTATATATATAAATTATAAACTCTATATTAAATATACCATATTTTGCTTTTTTATTCAAACGTTTTTTTGCCAAATATCGTTTTTCTAGTAGTAGTAAGTCAATTTTTTCGGTTAAATACTTGCTTAAACTTTTATTTTGTTGTATCATAAGTATGTTATTTATTTACTAGGAGATTTGTTATGGACAAAATTAACGGCACTCTTATAAACGATACCGTAAGCTTTAAGGATTTTAATAAACACGACGGTGAAGTTATTTCTATTCGTGGTTATATACACCGCATCCGTGAAATGACAGGGTTTTCTTTTGTTATTATTAGAACAGCCCGTGACACTATTCAGTGCGTTTACGCACCAGAATTTTCAGACTACCGTTGGGACGATAAGCTTTGTGAAGAAGCTTGCGTTAAAATCACGGGTAAAGTAGTTTCAAGTAAAGATGCAAAAGGCAACCATAGATTTGAACTTCAAATACACGATATAAAAATACTTTCACTCCCCGCCGAAAGTTTACCTATCGTTATCAACAAAAAACAACTTGATAATATGCAACTTTCTACCGTGCTTGACCTTCGCCCCGTTTCTATGCGCAACCCCAAAGAACGTGCGATTTTTAAGGTTCAAGAAGGTATTGCTCGTGGTTTTAGAGAATATCTTATGAAAGAAAACTTTACCGAAATTCGTTCACCTAAAATCGTTTTTGCGGGTGCAGAAGGCGGTACTAATATTTTTAAGCTTGACTATTTTGGTAAGCAAGTTTACCTTGCTCAATCGCCTCAGCTTTATAAACAAGCGCTTGTGGGCGTTTACGAACGTGTGTTTGAAATTGCACCTGTTTTCCGTGCTGAACACCACGATACTTCACGCCACCTTAACGAATATACTTCAATGGACTTTGAAATGGGTTACATCAATTCGTTTGAAGACATTATGAATACCGAAGTTGGTGCGCTAAAATATATTATGAATCTTCTAAAAACCGAATATAAAGAAGAAATAGAACTTTTACACGCTGATATTCCCGAAATCACAGAAGTTCCCGTTATGAAGTTTATGGACGCAAAAGAACTTTTGATGACCAAATTTAAGTATAAACCACAAGATATGAAAGACTTTGACCCCGCAGAAGAAGAACTTTTAGGCAAGTACGCTAAAAAAGAACTTGGCAGTGATTTTATCTTTATCACCCACTATCCGTCAAAGAAACGTCCGTTCTATACTATGGACGACCCCACTGACCCCGAATACACTCTTTCATTCGACCTTTTATTCCGTGGTCTTGAAATTACTTCGGGCGGTCAAAGAATTCACGACTATAATATGCAAGTTGAAAAGATGGTTAAACTTGGTATGGACCCAGATCAGTTTGAAACTTATCTTATGCTTCACAAATACGGCGCTCCACCCCACGGTGGCTTAGGCATCGGTCTTGAAAGACTTACTATGCACTTGCTTGGCGCTAAAAACGTGCGTGAAACGACAATGTTCCCCCGTGATATCAACAGGGTTACACCTTAAAATCAAATATTAAAGGCGATGCACCGCATCGCCTTTTTCTTTTTTCACAAAGCTTAATAAACATAGAAAATTTACTTTATATCTATTTCTAAGGGTTTATCTATTTCTTGACCGACGTACTTTCCGTTCTTTTTGCGCTGTTTAACACATTCGGTCAAAAGATACTCTATTTGCCCGTTTATAGAACGGAAGTCATCTTCCGCCCACTCTGCTATGGCGTTAAACAATTTTTCGGATACCCTTAACGGTATCTGCTTCTTTTCACCATTATTCATATTAATACAAGCTACCAGAATTTACAACGGGTTGAGCATCGTGGTTACCGCAAAGCACCACTAACAAGTTACTAACCATTGCAGCCTTTCTTTCTTCGTCAAGTTCAACCATTCCGCCCGTTTTTAAACGTTCAAGCGCCATTTCAACCATACCAACTGCACCGTCAACTATCATTTTCCTTGCATCAATTATTGCTGACGCTTGTTGGCGTTGAAGCATAACAGCCGCAATTTCGGGTGCATAAGCAAGGTAGGTTATGCGTGCTTCTATAATCTCAATACCTGCTTCTTGCACACGTTCTTGAATTTCGTCCCTTATGCGTGAAGCCACCACTTCGCTTGAACCACGCAAACTGCCTTCGTCCGCAACGCCGTCCCCCGTCGTGTCAACGTTGGGCGCAACGTCGTAAGGATAAATTCTAACAATGTTTCTCAATGCGCTGTCACACTGCAAAGACAAATATTCCTTAAAGTTATCTACGTTAAATACTGCTTTTGCCGTATCGACAACTTTCCACATAACAGCAATTCCGATTTCTACGGGGTTGCCTAAGCAATCGTTGATTTTTTGACGGTTATTGTTAAGAGTCATTATCTTTAACGAAATTTTGTTAGCAGAACTGCGCATATCCCCTGGCACGTTTACTTTTAACATTGAAGCAACCGCTGAATGATTACTACTTACGTCCCCACTTTGATTAAGTTTTGTCTTTGCCGCAGGGTTTACGCTAACACAGAAAGGATTTACAAAGTAAAAACCTTCGCCTTTAAGCGTGCCGTAATACTTACCAAATAAGGTCAAAACCAACGCTTCTTGGGGTTTTAACACCTTTAACCCTACCGCTGGAAACCAACCTAAGCCCAACACAACCATACTTGCAATAAATATTGCACTATGAAGCGTATCCGTTTCCATCTTATCAGCACTGTAAATGCAACCTATTATACCAGCAATATAAATAAGTATAATCAACGCCAATACCGCCATACCATTGCGCTTGTTTTTTAAAATCTTTTCTTGCATAACTGCTCTCCTTTTTGTTTGATATCAAAATGATATCATTTAAAATATTATATGTCAAGAAATTTTTTTAAGTTTTAATAAATAATTAAATTTTTATTTTCAAGCCGTAAAAAAGATAATCAACGTGGTTGTTCAAACAAATTTTATCTTTATCCACGTTGAATTTTTGCGCAACTGACTGTAAAGTGTCGGTTGGTTGAACAGTGTAAAGCAAGCATTCTTCACTTTGAACGTAAAGCATATCACCAAGTTCTACTTCACTATCCAAATTATTTTCATAAATAAGTAGAGTGACGGGGACGTTAAAACGGTCGGCGATAGAAGTTAGCGTATCCCCTGCACTCACCCGATAAAAAAACTTTTTCATACCATTATTATATTTATAAAAGTTTGCGAATAGAATACTTTAAGAAAGGCTACTAAAAAAGGAGTTTTTGTTTGAGAAGATTTTTTAAAACGGTCGCTATCGTTACCGTTTTTTCGGTAAGTGAAAAGTTTTTAGGATTTTTATATAGAATATTTTTATCAAGAACTATCGGTTCGGAAGGCATAGGGTTATACCAGGTGGCGCTATCGGTGTTTGGATTAATATTTACAGCGTGTAGTTCTGGCGTACCTATCACGGTGTCAAGGCTTATGACAAAGTACCGTGCTGAAAATAAACCCGACCGTGTTTATAAAGTAATCACGGCAGGACTTTCGTTTACACTTTTAACCACCATTCCCGTTTGCGTAATCTTTTTATTGTTTGGAAAACATTTTGACTTTCTTTTTGCAGACCCACGTTGTATAGATATATTTACAGTTGTTGTACCTGGGTTAGTATTTACTTCCGTATACTCTGTTCTTCGTGGTGTTTTTTGGGGCGATAAGGATTTTTTGCCATACAGCATAATTGAACTTTTAGAAGAAATTTGTATGATTGTTTTTGGCATTATCTTAATTTCTAACGCCACTAACGTATTCCAAGGTGCTTTCCGTGCGGGTGTTGCCGTGCTTATTTCATACGTCTTTTCGTTTACACTTGCAACAGCCGTATTCTTTTTTAGAAAAAATAAGTTAAAAAACCCAAATAGTGAATTTAAGCCACTATTAACTTCTGCACTTCCTATAACTGCTATGCGCACGGCAAACTCACTTTCAATGTCGCTTGTGTCAATAATTTTACCTATAAGACTTGTGCTTTCAGGTTTATCTAATGCTCAGGCTATGAGTGCGTTCGGTTCGGCAATGGGGCAAGCAATTCCGCTACTTTTTATCCCAACTACTTTAATCGGGTCTTTCACTTTGGTTTTAGTACCCGAAATAAGTGAAAATTTTTATAGAAAACGTTATTTTTACTTAAAGCGTGACGTAGAAAAAGCACTTAAATTCACCACTTTTTTAACCTGTCTTTTTATACCCGTGTTTTTTGTTTGTGGTGAAGAAATAGGCGTTTTAGTGTTCGGAAACTATGAGTGCGGAAAATACCTTACCGCTTCTGCTTTTTTAATGCTTTTTATGGGACTATCTAACATTACAACTAGTATGCTCAACTCTATGGGATTAGAAAATAAAACGCTTATATACTTTATTATAAGTGGAGTGTTTATGCTTTTATCCGTTTGGTTTTTGCCGTCAATTATGGGCATATATTCGCTTCTTATCGGTTTTACTTTTATCTACGGACTTACAACCGTGCTTAACCTTATACTTCTACACAAAAATTGTGCACAAAAACCACGTTATTTAAGGTTTACTTTATACGCTGTGTCATTCTTGTTGCCAACTGCGTTTTTAGGAACTATGCTTGAAAAAATGCTTTTACCACTGCTTGGAACGTTCTTTACTTTTATCGCTTGCGCAGGTATTATGGTCGTTTTTAACGCACTTTTATACTTTGGCTTTAACCTTATATCAACTCAGTTTATAAATAGTAAACTTAAAGAAACCGCATCTAGAAAACCTAAAAAAACTATAACAAAAAAAGTCGCATAAGCGACTTTTAATCAGTATTCTTTTTGCCGACTATTTTATTTATTATCTTGTCAAAAAAGGCGTTTAGTTTATCGGCGTACTTTAAGCAAATTATAAACGCCACGATGCAAATAACCCCTACCGCACCAAGCACTACTAATCCCCAACCGTAAAAGGGAATTATTTCGCCCGACATAAAAATCATAGTTGCAAGTATTGACGTTGCCCTTGTTATAAACTGCATAACCATAAACGTTACCCACCTTATAGGCAATACCCCTGCAACCGAACATAAAATATCATCGGGAAACGCCGGCAAAAAGAAAGCAAAAAATAAAAATACCGTTTCTCTTCCCTTTAATTTTTTTATCCACTCATCAGCCTTTTCTTTTCCACCTGCAACCCAATTGACGTATGGTCTGCCGATTAGCCTACCTAACGCAAACGCCAAAACCGAGCCTAACATCATACCTATATATGAATACAAAAAACTTGCCCAAAAGCCAAAAAGATAACTTCCTGCAAGTATGGTAACTGCCCCAGGCAATGGAACGAAAGTAACTTGTAAAAATGAAACGGCAATAAACACAAGTGGTGCTATCGCCCCCGTAGAGCATATAAAATCTTGAAGTTGCTCTCTTGACAGTTTTGTCCAACCAAGAAAGTAAAATATTAAATATACACCCAAAATAAGCGTACCTATAACTAATAATGAAATTATAAGCCTTACGAGTGTTTTTTTTGTTTCCTGTTTCATAAACTTTTCCTTAATTTTAGATGTTTCGACTTCGCTATCGCTCCGCTCAACATGACGGTATCCGTCATTTCGACCGAATGAAATGAGTGGAGAAATCTTCTTTTTTGTGCGCATACCCGTAGCGGTATGTGCGCTAAAAAAAACGCAAGGTAATTCGCAGTATTTTTCAGCCTAAAATTGTTCCCTTTGCTAATATGCTCTTTTTTAGGCGAGCGAACAAAAGATAACTGATTAGCAATGCTTTGCGGTTTGGCTAGAAAAATACAAGAAGAACGAGCGTTCTTTTTGGGGTGCATACCCGTAGTGGTATGTGCGCTAAAAAAACGCAAGGTAATTCGCAGTGTTTTTCAGCCAAAAAGTTCCCTTTGCTAATATGCTCTTTTCAAGGCGAGCGAGCAAAAGATAACTGATTAGCAATGCTTTGCGGTTTGGCTAGAAAAATACAAGAAGAACGAGCGTTCTTTTTGGGGTGCATACCCGTAGCGGTATGTGCGCTAAAAAAACGCAAAGTAATTCGCAGTATTTTACAGCCAAAAATCAGTTAGATTTTGTGAGCGAGCCTTTATTACATAAAGGGCGCAAAAACTTGCATAAGCCCTGCAAACATACGGTGAATAACGTGGTTGCGAAGTTTGTTTTTTTGAGTTATCAGTTCGCACTCAACAAGGGTATTAGCAAAATCTTGATTTACACTGTCCATAACCGTTTGGTCGCAAGTATAAACGGCACACTCAAACTGTTGATAAAAACTTCTTAAATCCATATTGATAGAGCCGACTACAACGCTATTTTCGGTAAGTACAAGTTTACTGTGCACGAAAGAGTCTTTCATTAAATAAACTTTTACGCCATAATCCATAAGTTTTTCAGCGTTGTTTCTAGTAACACCGTAAACGAATTTTTTATCGGGAATTTCGGGCAAAATAATGCGAACGTCTACGCCCGACAAAGCTTTGTTTATTAAAAGGTTGGTGATAGTATCGTCAACGATAAAATACGGAGTCATTATATAAATCTTTTCGGTTGCGCCCGCTATCATATTTTCATAAACGGTTTTGCCTATGGGCATAGAAAAATCTAAGCCGTCTGCATAAGGTACAACTACCGCTTCGTTTTTAACGCTTTTTGCAAGGTTAAAGAATTTAGAATAGTCTTCGCTTTTTTTAGTCAAAAACTGCCACTGTCTTAAAAATATAAGAGTAAATCCGTCAACTGCCTTGCCGTCAAGCCTTATACCCGTATCTTTCCAATAACCGTGCGTACGCTTTTCATTAACGTATTCGTCGGCAAGATTGCACCCACCAGAATACGCAGTCTGTCCGTCCACCACGACTATTTTTCTGTGGTCACGGTAGTTAAGCGCCACCGAAAAGATAGGCATAAGTCTATTAAATGAACAAAGTTTTATCCCTGCTTTTTTAAACTTGTTTTTGCTCTTTTTAGAAAAGGTTTTATGACTGCCCATATCATCGTAAATTAAGCGCACGTCAATTCCGTGCGACGCACGTTCACTTAAAACGTCATAGAACCTATTTAAAAGGTTACCGTCGGATACGATAAAGTATTCAATAAAAATAAACTTTTCAGCATTTTTAATTCGCTCTAAAAGGTCGTCAAAAAGCATAGTTCCAGACGGGAAATATACTGCTTTCGTGTCTTTGTATTGAGTAAATTTACCTGCATTAAATAAATAATTACAGTCGCGCTCTACTACGTTGTTAGTTAAGTCAATCTCATTTTTGGTTATATACTGCTCTGAGTTTTCATATATGCGCATATAACGTTTTTTTGCTTTACGGAAAAATATACGTTCATCAGACAAAATGTAGATTATATATCCAAAACTAAAAAACAACAGTAAAAATATTATCCATACCGCTTTTGACAAACTGTTCTTGTTTGATGAAAGAACGTATATACAAGTTATTACGCTAAGCACAAACGAAACTGCTAAAAACCACCAAAACGCAACTGCAAACATTATATTAAGATAAATAAGCAGTCCTAATTGCGAGCCGATAATAAGCGCAACAATAAGCGTTTTAAGTGCTCCAAGCCCACCCGTTTCGGTTTTTATTTTTACTATTTCGGTATGCGGTGAACGGGACTTACCGACGGTGGAAACTTTTTGACCACGGGGATTAAACTTTTTCATCTTCATTTACCCCCGCAAGTAATTTTGCTTCCGCTATAATGCCGTCAATTTTTAATTTGATATCTTGGCTTTTTTCCGTATAGTTTTGTTTTTCTTTTTTCCTAAGATTTCTAATTCTTCTAAATAGGTACACCGAAACAATCGCTTGTGCTAACACTAAAATTGAGCCCAAAACGATTGAAAGAGTAGACTTAATTAAAAATATAAGCGCTAAAAACCCTAAAAGCGCACTTACGCCAAAAACTAAACTTGTTGAAATAACCGCTTGCGACTTAGCGTGCTTACGGCTAAGTAAAAAAGAGTCTTCATTTAGAAGATTTTCGTACTTTACTTGTAAATATTGAAGTCTATCTTTATTTTCAATTTTATGTTGCCTTTTAAAAGACAAGTGAATTATGTCGCTATACTGCTTATCCCACCACCTATCCGTTTGTTCCCAACGGAAAGAATTATAGGTCGATATAAGTTCATCCACCTTATCTTTTTTTACGGTTAAATTTAAATAATCGTAATTCCAATAATCTTTGTTAATTTCTTTTTTCATAAGCACCCCGATATAAAAAAGGTCATAATACCACTTATGATAATATTATAACCCTTTTTTCTTGAACAAAGATTAATTTTTTGTTAGTGTTTTGTAAATACTTGTCAAAAACCAAACTATCTTCTCTTATTTGCCATAATAGATTTTTTAATTCGTATAATTACGGGGTAAGACACGAACAACAACGCATAATTAAAAAGACTGTTCCAAATTTGACCTTGCACGAAAAGTCTTGTAACTAAGTACGCCGTATACGGAACTTTGCGTGTGTTATAAATTATCCAAAACGCAGTTGTGTTGATTGCAACCGTGCATAGTAGAAATGTTAAAGCACAAACCACTGCAATTTTAATATAGACCGAAAATTTATTCTTAAAATTGCAAAAATTCATAACAAGCCCTGAAATAGTAGCAACCATACCCATACTAAGCCCTATCCACGGCATATACATAAATCCACCAGAGTTATACAAAAACCCCACTAAATCGCCTAAAAAACAAGCGATAAACCCATAAACAGGACCTATAACCATACCCGTTAGTGCCGAAAAGAATATAGTTAGCGAAAACTGTGTATCGGCAAGCTTAAATTCAAAGAACATATTGCACACTACGCACAGCGCAGTCATAACCGCAACGTAAGCAACCCTTTGTGTGTTAGAACATTCCGAAATTATATCGGAAAGCAACGCCTTCTTAATTTTTGACATAAAAAAATCTCCCAAATAAATTTAGAGAGACCGATAAAATTTAAGCACTTATCTTTCGTGCAAAATAATAGCGGACGCATAAAGGCACCGCAGGTTTCCCTTTCGTTTGCAAACGACATCCCATTTTGCAACACTTTACGCGCCTTTACTACTCTATGGCTACATAATAACAAATCCAACCTTTTTTGTCAACAATTTATACATAAAAACCACCGTTTTTACAATAATAAGCAGTATGGCAGTTACTTTTTTTAGAACACTTATTATTATAATAACACTTATCGTTTTAATGCGCCTTATGGGTAAGCGCCAAATCGGTGAAATGCAACCGTTTGAGTTTATTATTACGCTTATTATCGCCGACCTTGCGTGTATTCCTATGGCGGACGTTTCCATTCCGCTTGTTTACGGAATAGTTTCCATTGCGTGTCTGTTTATTCTGCACCAATTATTTTCTCTTTTAGAGCAAAGCGGAATATTTTTTAAGCGCATAATATCGGGTAAGCCTAGCCTTGTAATAAATAAAAATGGTGTAGACTTATTAGAACTTAAAAAGAACAACTTAGGAGTTGACGACCTGATTGAAAGTATGCGCACGGCAGGATATTTTTCTTTTGATGACCTAATCTATGCCGTGTACGAATCAAACGGCAATCTTTCGGCGTTTGAAAATCCCGAAAAAAACAACTCAAACCTTTCTCTTCCATTGCTTTTAGTTGGCGATGGAAAGATAAATAACAAGAACGTTACCTTAATTCACGAACAAAAACAAGACGTTTTAGATTTTATTTCTAAGCAAAACAGTAAGCTCAAAAATGTTGAAGTTATGACGGTTGACGGCAACGGCAAAGTTTATTTTAAGACAAAAAATCAAAAATATCAAATTTTAAATTACACGCTAAAAGAAGGAGTACAATGGTAAAAACACTTATTTCAATGCTGTGCGTAGCGGTTGTTTTACTTGCAGGCGCTATGTACGAAAGCGATTTTGTTAAAAGACAATTTTTAGAATTTCACGACGTTTTAGAAGTGCTTTATGAAAAAGTGGACGATAAAACTGCCACCCAAGACGACGTTTACGCCGTGCAGAATAACTGGATAGAAAAGAAAAAAGTTTTGCACGTTTTTATTCCACATAACGAAATAAAAGAAGTTGACCTATGGCTATCCGAATCGGCAACGCTTGTTCGTGATAAAGAGTGGAAAGACGCTATTTCTAAAATAGAAGTGCTAAAAGAGCTTGCAGAGCAAATTCCTAAAACCTTTATACTTTCACTTGAAAACATTTTATAAAGCATTTTGTGTCTTTTTGTGTAAATAATTTTTATAATTTTATAAATATCCCTAAGCAAATTTATAGTATACTTTAATTAATAACTTTGGGAGATTTTTATGAAAGGATTTAAAAATGCAAACGTATACGTTGAAGGTAAAGGCGTTATAAAAACTAATATCGGCGTTAAAAACGGTAAAATCGCCTATATCGGCGACGATGAAAGTTTAATCACTACCCCTTACGATTATGACGGAAGTAGCATAGTCGTTCCTGGGTTTATTGACCAACACATACACGGTGCGGCAGGTGCTGACGCTATGGACGGAACGGTTGATGCACTAAGCACGATTGCACAAGCCGTCGCTTCCGAAGGCACTACTTCATTCCTTGCGACTACTATGACTCAAAGCCCTGAAAATATTTTAAAGGCAATGGACGCTGTTAAAGTGTATATGGATAGCAATTTTACTTGCGGAGCAAAAGTTTTGGGTATTCACCTTGAAGGACCTTTCATTTCTAATAAGCACGTTGGTGCACAACCCTTAGAGTACGTTGCAAACCCTGACGTTGACGTTTTTGATAAGTATTATAATGCAAGTGGTAAGGCAATAAAAATCGTTAGCCTTGCGCCCGAAGTTGACGGTGCAAAAGAACTTATATCTCACCTTGATAAACTAGGCGTAGTAGCAAGCGCAGGTCATACCGACGCTGGTTATAGCGATATTGAAAGCGCAATTAAGAGTGGCTTAAAAAACATCACCCACACCTATAACGCACAAAAAGCACTTCACCACAGGGAAATAGGCACGGTTGGTAGTGCAATGCTCTTTGATGAACTTAATGCAGAAGCTATCTGCGACACCATTCACCTTTCTGTCCCTGCAATAAAACTACTCATAAAAAATAAACCGCACGATAAACTTACGCTTATAACCGACAGTATGCGTGCTAAACACTTGTCTGACGGAATAAGTGAACTCGGTGGACAAGAAGTTATAGTTAAAAACGGTGAAGCAAGGCTTAAAAACGGTGCGCTTGCCGGCAGTATCTTAAAGATGAACGATGCTATAAAGAACGTAGTTGAAAAATGTGGCGTTAATTTTACCGACGCAATCGACTTCGCAACTGCTAACCCCGCTAAAAACTTAGGATTATATGACCAAATCGGCTCTATCTCTCTTAATAAAAACGCTGACTTTGCCGTGCTTGATAAAGATTATAACGTTCGCCTAACCGTTAGAGAAGGCATCGTAATTTACAGTAAAGATAATTAATTTCTTTGATAGAGAAAAACGGAACTTGATTTTAGTCAAGTTCCGTTTTTAGTTTATACTGTTTTTTCTTTTGCCGTTTCTATACAATAACTTTTCTTTCCGCAGTTAGGGCAAGTAAGTTTTCTTGTAGTCGGCGTATGCATTGCAAAAAACGCATTCTTAAATTTGGGCTTAAATATCGCACCGCATTCGGGACAAACGTAGTTTACCGATTTAAAGTAATAATAGGATATCCATACCGCTAACGCAATTACTATGGGCATACCTACGGCAAACGCTATCCATAATCCGCATACAGCCCAAAGCACTATTGCCGCAATTTCAATTAGGTCTAGTGCCACGCCAACGCAAATTATCGTACAGCGTACTTTTTTTAGTTTTTTCTTTGATTCCATACTTGTCGCTACGTCATTAATTTTTTCTAAGGAAAAATCGCCGTCTTTACTTACCGAACGCCTTAACGCCGTAAGCACGTCAAGTTTTGCTTGCTTTTCGTCAATTTCTTTTTTTAAGTATTGTTCGTGTTCTTTTAGTATACAAGCAATAACTTTTGCAGAATTCTTTTCTTCAAAAATTTTACCGATAGTTTTAATAGAAATTCCCACTTCCCTTAAAAAACAAATCAGTTGCAATTTCTTCAAATCATCATCTGAATAAATTCTTCGTCCACCGTCCGATAATTCTGACGGAATCAATATATCGCGCGAATCATAATATTGAACCGTTCTTACCGAAACGCCACATGCTTTGGCTAATTCTCCCGTCGTGTATTGTGACATAACTTTTCACCTCCTAATCGCATTATATTACGTTACGCTGCGTAACAAGCAACAGTTTACGCAAGGTGATTTTTAAATTTTTTCAAAAATTTTTTAATTATTTGGGATTGCACCCTTTGAAAATTCGCACCCGCAGTAATTTTGCCTATAAAGTTCATTTTCTTTTGAAAGTTGGATAGAGCGTAAATAACCGTTTCTTTTCTTAAAGTCGGTTGGTAAAAATTTAACACCTACTTCCCTTTCAATATTTTGCCCTATTTGATTTAATTTAGTCGCATTTTTAAGCGGACTTACCGTAAGAGTGGTCGTAAAATAATCAAACCCTAACTCTTTTGCCTTTTCAGCCGTCCTTTTAAGGCGCAAGTAAAAACATTTTTCACAGCGAGCGCCACCCTCTAAAACGTGCTCTAACCCTTTTACTACGTTATAAAACTCTTGCGGAACATATTTCTCTACACATACGTCAACAAGTTCGCTCTCACAATATCTAACCTGTTCTTTCGCACGCAAAGAAAACTCTTCTTCACTATCTAAGTTAGGGTTATAAAAATATACCGTAAGTTCAAAAAAGTCTTTAAGCCTTTCAATGCAAGCAGTCGAACACGGTGCGCAGCAAGTGTGCAGTAAAAGTTTTGGCTTTTCACCCCTAGTGCTATGTGTATTTATTATTTTTTCCATTTCCTTATCGTAATTAACTATTCGCATTGCAATTCCTTTTTTATAATAGAAGTACCGTCAAGTTCAATAAAATAAGCCTTTCCGCCACCGCTTATAACCTTAGTAAATTTACCGTCAACAAACTCTATCGCACAGTCGTTTTCCACACAATAAGCACTTTTAATAACGCCTTTTTTAAGCGCACAAGTAAAGTCTTGTTCACGTTCGTTAAAGTGCGGACACATTGCCCCGCCAAGTACGCCTAAACCTTTTTTTAAAACGTATTCACTGCTTTGGCCACGCAAAATTTCATAATCGGTGTACATATCCTTAAACCAACAAATTGCACCGGCTGAAAGTCCGCATATAATTTTGCCTTGATTATAAGCGTCTATAAGCATTTTAGTAGCGCCCGTCTCTTTCCACTTTTCAAGCATATACACGGTATCGCCACCACCGACGTAAATCATATCGGCAGCGTCTATCTTCCCTGCGATTTTTTCCATGCTCATTTCACCGTACACCATAAGCGCTACTTCGGCTTTAATGTCAAACACGGACGTGTACGTTTTTCTAAAACTATTAAAGTACGGCATAGAATCGTGGGAAGCCGTACCGATAAACAGTGCGTTGGCACGTTTTTCACCAGCGTGCTCTTTTGCAAGATTTGCTATATAACGGTCAACTTCTAAGGTGGTTTTATTCTTAATTTCTCCACCGCCGATTGCTATAATTCTTTTTTGCATATTCTCTCCGTAAAAAAGGTCAGACCGAAGTCTAACCTTTTATTATTTCTTCCGCATTAGTTTTAAATACTTTGTCTGCGACTTTTTCGCCAAACTTTTTAGCAACGTATCTAAACGCTTTTTGCATATAGTTTTTGCGCATAGCGTGCACGTCACTTGAAACGTAATCAACAAGTCCCAACTTAAAAAGTTTATTGATAAACTTTTTTCGCCTAAATGAGCGCCAAGAAACAATTGACTGTGCGTTTATTTGGATAAGTCCACCTAAGTTTTTAATTTCTTGAACGGTGTCAACGTCAACGTAAAAGTACCTTTCGGGGTGAGCGACGATGGGCTTATATCCACACGCTTTAAGTTCATAAACTGTTTCGGCAATATCGCATATACTTTCAAATGCAAATTCCACTAAAACGTATTTTGTGCCGTTCATTGAAAGAACTCTATCGTTTAACAAGTTTGACTTAATATCATCGTCGGCGTAAATTTCTTGCCCAAGATATAGATTGACGTTTATGCCAGCTTGATTGACTCTCTTACAAAAATCCTTAAAATTTTCAATAAGAACATCTTTACTAAGCTTCATTTCTTTTCGGTAATGGGGCGTTAAAATAACGTCAGTTATCCCTATCGAAACGCTTTCGCTTAGCATATTAAGCGATTGTGATAACTCTTTGCTCCCATCGTCTACCGCAGGCAAAATGTGAGCGTGTATATCTATCATACCGAATACTATTCTTCTCCTTCGTCCCTACTATAACCGTATTCGTAACCGTAATACGCTTTACCACCGAAGTCTTTATCCTTTTTCCAATCGTACATAGTGAACACAGAACCCAAAATATTTGCGCCGTTCTTTTTAAGTTCTTTAACGGCTTCTGCTACTTGTGTCTTTGTCGTTTGCGCATAAGCCACAAGGAATAAAACGCCGTCTGAAACTTTTGCGATATGAATATAGTCAGAAACTTGTAAAACAGGTGGGCAGTCTAATAAAACGTAATCGTATTCGTCACGCAATTCTTTTATGAGCGACTTAAACTTGTCCGAAACAAGCACGAGTGAAGAATTGTAAATTTCCGCACCACGAGTAACAACGTCTACGTTCTTATATTCCGTAGCCTTTATAATATCCTTTTTCTCTACGCCACCTAAAATGTACTCAGCAATACCGTTATCCTTACTTAAACCGAACATTCTGTGAACTCTTGGACGGCGGAAGTCAAGGTCGACAAGAACGACCTTTTTATCGGTAAGTCCAAGGCTGACTGCAAGGTTGCTTATTACGGTAGTTTTACCTTCGGCAGAAACGGAAGATTCAACCTGTATAACTTTATTGTTGCCGTCGGCATTCATATATAAAACGTTATCTTTAAGTCTATTATAACCGCCCCTATTCTTAGAATTATTGTGTTCCCCTACTACAATTTTACCAAGCGCTTTGGTCTTTTTCTTCTTCTTGAAAAAAAGCATATCATATCTCCGTTTTAACTTAATAATATCATTATACATTAATTGCAAAATAATTGCAATAAAAAAGCAAAAAAATTCGTTCGTTTTTGCTCTA
>JAGASB010000008.1 GCA_017621955.1 Clostridia bacterium
ACAGCACAAAATAGACCCTGTTATCGGTAGAGATGAAGAAATAAGAAACGTAGTAAGGATTCTTTCTCGTAAGACCAAGAATAATCCTGTTCTAATCGGTGAGGCGGGCGTTGGTAAAACGGCAATCGCCGAAGGATTGGCTATTCGTATAATGAAGGGCGACGTACCGGATAGTTTAAAAAATCGTAAACTGTTCTCACTTGATATCGGCGCCTTGATTGCCGGTGCGAAATACAGGGGCGAGTTCGAAGAACGTTTGAAAGCCGTTCTTTCTGAGGTTAAAAAATCGGAAGGGAATATTATACTCTTCATAGACGAACTTCATACAATAGTCGGTGCGGGTAAAACGGACGGCGCAATGGATGCGGGTAATTTATTAAAGCCTATGTTAGCAAGAGGCGAATTGCACTGTGTCGGTGCGACTACGTTGGATGAATATAGAAAGTATATTGAAAAAGACCCTGCGTTAGAGCGTCGTTTCCAGCCGGTAATGGTTAACGAGCCTACGGTAGAGGATACCATTTCTATTCTTCGTGGACTTAAAGAACGTTATGAGGTATATCACGGTGTTAAAATTCAAGACAACGCTATAATCGCCGCAGCAACCCTTTCAAATCGTTATATAAGCGATAGATTCTTGCCGGATAAAGCTATTGACCTTATTGATGAAGCGTGCGCTATGATCAAAACGGAAATAGACAGTATGCCGGCGGAAATGGATGACGTTGCACGTAAAATTATGCAACTTGAGATTGAAGAAGCGGCGCTTAAAAAGGAAACGGATTCTTTATCGCAAAATCGTTTAAGAACGTTGCAGGATGAGCTTTCCGTGCTTCGTAAAAATTACGACGAAATGAAAGAGAAACTTAATCAAGAAAAATCGACGATATCTCAAGTTCAAACTCTTCGTGAAGAAATCCAGAAGGTTAATAGTGATATTGAACGTGCAGAAAGAGAATATAATCTCAATTTGTTGGCTGAATTAAAATATGGGAAACTGCCTGAATTAAAGAAAAAATTAGAGGAAGCGGAAAAAGCGTCTACAAGCGTTAAAGCTAATACGATGCTTCACGATAAAGTAACGGAGGAAGAGATTTCAAAAATCGTATCAAAATGGACAGGGATTCCCGTATCAAAATTGGTAGAAAGCGAACAAAGTAAGTTGCTTAATTTGGAAGACATTCTACACGAGAGAGTGATTGGTCAAGATGAGGCTGTAAAGAAAGTAAGCGAAGCTATTTTACGTTCAAGAGCGGGTATTCAAGATCCTAACCGTCCGATTGGATCGTTTATGTTTTTAGGTCCTACGGGTGTTGGTAAGACGGAACTTGCCAAAACTTTGGCTAAGACGCTTTTTGACGATGAAAAGAACATTATTCGAATTGATATGACCGAATATATGGAAAAGTTTAGTGTTTCTCGTTTAATTGGTGCGCCTCCGGGATATGTAGGGTATGATGAAGGTGGACAATTAACGGAAGCTGTTAGACGTAAGCCGTATTCCGTTGTGCTTTTCGATGAAATTGAAAAAGCGCATCCCGACGTTTTCAATATTTTACTTCAAGTCTTGGATGATGGCCGTATTACTGATTCTCAAGGACGAACGGTAGACTTCAAAAATACTATTATTATATTGACGTCTAATCTTGGCTCTTCGTATATCTTGGAGGGAATAAACGAAAATACGGGAGAAATTACTGAGGAAGCTAAAAACGAAGTGAATAGGCTCTTGAAGACGCAGTTCCGCCCCGAATTTTTGAATCGTCTTGACGAAATCGTATTTTATAAGCCACTCACACAAACCGAAACCAAGAAAATAGTAGGGTTGTTACTGAAAGGTTTAAAATCTCGTTTGGAAGAAAAAGAACTTCATCTTGAAGTAAGCGATGAGGCAATTGAACAGATAGTATCTGCTGGGTATGATCCAGTATTTGGTGCTCGTCCGCTCAAGAGATTTATTCAATCTAACGTTGAAACGCTTATTGCTAAAAAGATAGTGGCTGGAAGATTAAAACCTAACGACGTGCTTTTGCTTGACGTTGTAAATGGCGAACTTACGGTAAACGTAAAATAAATAATATTATATAATGTCGGCAGCGGATTTTATTTCGCTGCCGTTTATATATCAAAAATTTTTTCTTTTTTTATGATGCAGTACGTTCAAACGCTTGCCTTTTTTGGAGAAAAGCAGTATAATACTTGCAACAAAAGTTGAGTAGCCTTGATGCGTAAAGTGCCACCGAACGGGACGTTGTCGGTGGACGAAAGAAACCGGAATTTTTAACGAGTTTCTGCGGTATCTGGGCGCGTCCGCTTCGAATATGGAATAGGTATAGCGCGCGTAAATATTTATTCCACACACCTGCGGACCTCTTTTTTGC
>JAGASB010000064.1 GCA_017621955.1 Clostridia bacterium
AAACTGCAATAGACATGGGGATTTTTAGAAACAATTTAAATTTTATAGTATTGCAGTTTTCAAGCGGTTAAAAAGAAAACAAGAACTTAGACGTGAAAATCTAAGTTCTTTTTCTTTGCTTAAAAATAGATATGGGTTTCCCATATGCTTAAAGTCAAAAGTGTGAGTTGTGGCACTTTTCTTTACCTGCTTCGATTTTACCCCGTTTTGTGGCACTTTTTCTTTTAGTTTACAAAAATTATCATCTCTAAATATTGGAGAAATTCTTGAAAAATGTTTTTATATGTGTTATACTATTATTAGTTGCCGATAGGCGCTAATTTAGGAGTGAGTTATGGCTGCAAATTATAATAAACTATGGAAAATTTTAATTGACAGAAATATTCGCAAAGAAGATTTGCGTGTGGCTGCGGGTATTACTACTACCGCGATGGCTAAGTTGGGCAAAAACCAACCTGTCCATATGGAGATTCTTCTAAAAATATGTAAAGTTTTAGACTGTCAAATTGAAGATGTTGTAGAGATTACTGAAGATGTTATTGATAAGGCAAAGAAAATAAAAGATGCTAATGATGATATTAAAAAAATAGATGACATTCTAAACGATTCTACTTCTTTTCATCATAAGGCAGATAATCTCTATGAAGAACTTGTTAAAAACTTGGATTATTCTAAATATATTATGGCGGCAAAGATAGCAAAAGGAATGGCGGGCAAAATCCCATTTAAGCAATTACCATTTTTGCAGAAAAGAAATGTTTTCGTTATGATTAGAGAGTCAATTTCGGCTTATATATTAAATGAGTTGACGGAGAAAGAAGAAAACAAGTAAAAAATTTTATAAATATGACGGAAGTTGTCATATTTACTATGCTATAATTGCTTGAATTATACTAATGAGGTGTCGTATGGAAGAACTTAAAAATAAAATTCTACAAGCAATGCAATCTGATTTCATTGGTGACGTGCAATTCGATGAAGACGAAATCGCACAAATGAAGGAAGACTGTAAGAAATTTTATCGTGCAGCTCAAAATACTTGGAGCAAGTATTATAAAAGAGAAGATATTTGTGAATTAATTGTTTTAATAGTGAATATTGCAAAGTCTTGGAACGATGAAAGCGAAGGTCGTTTTTGGACTAAACTTTTTGGTGAAATATTTGAGGATTCATCTATCTCGCCGATTAAGTTTTATAATGATTTTGAGAACTGCTTAAATGCTTATAATAAAACCCTATTCCGCTCTAAAGAAAATAAAAGAATGTTTAGAGAGGTTTTCTTGTTGCACGCATTTGCGCCTGAAAAATCGGGAGAGTCTTTTATTCGATTATTGTGGAATTGGTATAGCGATATTGACGTTATAAACTTTGACTATCAACACAATGATGCTTTATATACGCAACTTGCATCATTCTTAAACAAAGAATTTGGTGGTAAAACTGATTTAGATGAAGACGTAGACTTTGAAGGTAAAACCTATTCAATAAAATCTTCCTTCAAATATTTGTTCGCTCAAAACAAAGAAGCTGGAATCGTGTTATTAGATTCTTTATTCTCAAACTTTGACGACATCTATTTTAACGGCAAGTACAATAAAGATTCTTTTTATGCAGAAAGATGTTCCACTATCGTTGAAAAAATACTACAAGAAAGTAATATCAAGACTGAACGCCGTAAAAGACACCAAACGGAGCATATTGTTAGTGATTATAGCAAAATATATGCAGGATATGAAATAGACGAGCAAGGTGTAGCAAGTTTGTTTATCCCGGAAATCCGTGCGATAGATGAAGAAGCTGAAGATTATTTAGTAGAAGTTCTTAATAATGAAGAATTAGTTTATTCCGATGAAGGCTATATCGTAGGGAATAATATTAAACGTAGAATTAAAAGGATTTCAATACCCTTCTCTTCGTTTATTAATAAACTTGAAGACAAAATTGATATAGTGATAAAATTATCCGTAATAAGAGACGGCGATGAAATAGAAATCTTTAACTCTAAAAAATCGTTATTTCGTGATTTCGTTCTTTTCAAGGGCAATAGAGAAACTCGTTCGGATAATTGTAAACCTAATGTTTCTTATTATTTAGTTCACGCGCCGAGCCTTAATATAAGCAAGTTTACAAATTGCTCCGTTAAGGATATTAATGCCTATACAAGCACGATATTTACCGAAGAAAATAATTATATATCAACGAGCAATCAACAAGTTTTCTTTAACATTGTACCAAAAGACTCTCACGTTATTTTAGATGGAAGACGATATGAAAACACTATATATCAAAAAGATGGTATAGAGTATCCTTTTTTTAAGTCGGTTAAAACCATAAGCGTTATTATTCCAAAAACTACAAATGCAGACAGCATCACCGTAACTGTGGACGATGAAAAACATTATCCCTTGTCAGCTTGTGCTGTTGCTAACGATAATACTTTTATTATTGATACCGCTAAGATTAACACCGATGGTAGCGGCGCGCATAAAATTTTATTTTCTGACGTGCGACAAAAGAAATTACTTCATACTGTTTTATATTATATCACACGTGATGTAGGTGTGCACGTTACGGGAAGCAATTATCTTTTTGGGGCGAAAACTGTTAATGCTTTCTTGCAAGCCCATAACGGTGGTGAGTCTGCAACTTTATATTCTATTAATCCCCGAGTTGGAAGCGAAAAGGTTGAATTCGATTACGACGAAGGTACTATAGTAATAGACCTACCATATATAAAATGGCGCATTGATGACGGCGAATGGAATTATTCCGAATTGGACAAAAAGATTTGGCACAAAGAACCGTTTTTACATAGCAACTGCATTGTGGAAATTGAAAACAATTCTCAGCTTACAACGGAATTATTTATAAACAACCAAAGAATCAATTTATCTAAAAGCGGAAAATATTTGCTTGGTGATGCTTTAACTGACGCAAATGCTAATAGAGAAAATGCCATATATTTATCTATAAGTGGAGTCAAGCATCTCTTATTTGAAGTTCTGAATAAAGAAGAACTGTCGGATTTTGATATTGATATTGAAGAAAAGACTGTAGATTTATCTCGTGGATTTATTGGCGATGACGATGCAAGATTTTTAGTACGTTTAACCAATGAAGACAACGAATACGAATTTGAAACTTCTATTATAGATACCTTTGAAGAAGATATAATAGATGGCGAATATGACGTTGAAATTTATCTCGTGGATTTCTTTGATAATAAAACACTTTTGCTTGATGGATGTTATGTTATAGGAAATCCTGACAAGTTCTGTTTTGATG
>JAGASB010000065.1 GCA_017621955.1 Clostridia bacterium
ATTACGTGATATGATGGCGCTACATTTAACGGAAGAGACAATCAACGAGTTTGGACGATATGATAATCTAAAAGCAACGTTTGATATAGAAAAAGTAAAAAAATACTTTAAGGAAACAGCAGGAGAGGATTTGTCAACTTTTAGAGCAAAATCTAAATTTGATAATTTGCTCCGTACATTTATCCTTTCAGGTGGTTTTGACTTGGATAATGAGTAAAATCACTATAAATTAGTATGGAAACACGCCAAAATAGCGTAAAGATAGGAAGAACCACGAGTTTAGTCGTGGTTCTTTTTCTATATTGATTGGGAACAGCGTAAGGTTTCAGATTTGCTTGTTGAAAGAAATACGCAGGCACCTAAAAGTGAAGAATATCCGCTAATGGCTTTTATCGGGAACGAGGGTGTTGTAGAAAAAGGAGAACGTTATAACAGGGAATCATTAGTGTCGGATAGCGAAAATAAAAAATATAAAAGAACTGAAAAAGGTGATTTTATATATAGTTCTAATAATCTTGAAACAGGCTCGATAGGACTAAATCAATACGGAAACGCATCAATTTCACCCGTTTATAGCATATTTTATCCAACAGAGATTGCAGATTATAATTTTCTTGGTAGAAGATTGGTAAGAAAAGATTTTATAAATCAAATGGTAAAGTGGAGGCAAGGAGTAATCTATGGACAATGGAGAATCCACGAAGATGATTTTTTGAAAATAGAGATTTATGCGCCACAAAAGAGAGAACAAGAAAAAATAGGAGACGTATTTAAGTATTTAGATAGTCTTATCACCCTTCATCAGCGTAAGGAATTTATGAGAAAATTAAGGAAAATTAAAGAATTATTATTAAATAATTTGGCGAACGATTGGGAACAGCGTGAGTTTTCTCAGTTATATACGAAAGTAAGTGAAAAGAATGATTTAACATATACGACAGAACAAATTATATCAGTTGCAAATATGTATTATAAGATTGATTCGTATATTACCGATATGGAGTATTTAAGAACTTATAATGTGTTTAAGTTAGGAGATATTGCGTTTGAAGGGAACAAAAGTAAAGATTTTGCGCACGGAAGATTTGTTGAAAATACTATTGGAAATGGTATAGTATCACACGTTTTTGACGTATTTAGACCGATAATGTCTAATTATAGTCTTTTGTTTTGGAAATATGCAATTAACAATGAACGACTTATGGGTAAAATACTTGTTCGTTGCACAAAGGCTTCCACAATGATGACGAACTTAGTTGCGGTTGATTTTCTAAAAGAAAGTTTTTTTGTCCCAACAGTAGACGAGCAGGATAAAATCGGCACACTTTTAGATAAAATAGAAAGGCTTATCACCCTTCATCAGTGTAAGTATTTTTATAGATATAGAAGTTTGGGTAAGGAGAGTGTAATATGCAAAGGAGACAAATCGACAAATGATTGGGAACAGCGTAAGTTAGGGGAGATATTCAAATATGAACAACCACAACCATATATTGTTGAAAGCACTAAGTACAAGGACGAGTATGAGATACCTGTTTTAACGGCAGGACAAAGTTTTATTTTGGGTTATACAAATGAAGAATATGGGGTTAAACAGGCAAGCGAAGAAGAGCCTTTGGTCATTTTCGATGATTTTACAACATCTTCTCATTATGTTGATTTTCCGTTCAAAATAAAGAGTTCAGCAATGAAATTATTAAGTTTGAATTATAAAACGGACGATATTCATTGTGCGTATAATTTGTTAAAAAATATAAAATATGTACCGATAAGCCACGAGAGACATTGGATTTCAATGTTCTCTAAGTTCGATGTCGTAATTCCCAAAGATGGTGGAGAACAAGGTCGAATAGGTGCTTTTCTAAAAGAAATAGATAAACTTATCACCCTTCATCAGCGTAAGGAAACAAAAAACAGAGAAAGAAAACACGTACAAATAAAAATGAAGGTGAATAAAAAAATGGCTAACGCTTGGGAACAGCGTGAGTTATGGACTTTAACAATTTGGGATAAAAAATTTAATGAAGTTGAAAATGAAAAACAACCTAAAATCATTAAATATCCTTATGTGTTAGCTGATGTGTTTAAGCAAATTGAAGATGATTCGGGGAACGTACTTTTACTTTCTACGGGTTCTTATGTTGGATATACAACCATAGAGAAGGCAAGTGTTAATTTATGTGAAGGCGAAATTGTGGCAATTCCGTGGGGCGGGACACCAAATGTCAAGTATTATAAAGGAAAATTCGTTACTGCGGATAATAGAATAGCCACATCTAATGACCTAAAAATATTGTCGAATAAGCACCTTGCTTTATGGTTACAAAGTCATATAAAATTACTTGAATCTTTATATAGAGGAGCATCAATTAAACATCCAAGTATGAGCGACGTTTTGAATCTAATTATTGATGTTCCCGCCATTGTAGAACAAAAGAAAATAGCAGATATAATATTTAAGCTTGACAAACTTATCACCCTTCATCGGTGTAAGTATTTTAATAAAATTTCTCGCAAATTATCAATTCAAGTGATGCAAAAAGTTTGTATAGAAACCAATACTTGGGAACAGCGTAAGTTAGGAGAATTAGTAAAAGAGGTCAATAGAACCGATGCGGAATCATTTGCACCTATAATGATGATAACAGCAGAAAATGGTTTTATCAATCAGTCGGAAAGATATGCTTTTAATAATGCAGGGGAGAGTCTGAAAAAGTATATATTGTTAAAAAAAGGAGAACTTGCATATAATCACGGCGCATCAAAAATTAGACCATTTGGCTCTTGCTTTGCATTAAAAACAACAGAAAGTGCAAGGATTCCATTTGTATATCATTGTTTTTCTGCCGAAAATAGTGTCGCAGAGTTTCTTTCAATAGAACTCAATGGACATAATGTGGAAAATCAATTGAGACGTATTGTTTCTTCGGGCGCAAGAATGGATGGATTGTTAAATATTTCTTTTGAAGAATATGTATCGGTTGACTTGATGTTACCAAAAGTAGAAGAGCAAGAGCAAATTGCTAACTCTTTTGAGTGTTTAGATAAACTTATCACCCTTCATCAGCGTGAATAATAACAAATTAAGGAGAAATTATTATGTCAAAAAAAAATGAAACGAACGAACTTTTTTGCGATTATTTTGAACGTTGGATTAAAGTGTATAAGGAGGGTGCAATACGAAAAGTAACAATGAACAAGTATTTATTGGCGCTTTCGTGGTTGAGAAAAATTATTCCCGAATTGCTTTTATCTGAGATGGATAGAACAGCTTATCAACGTTTATTGAATGAGTATGCAAAGCATCACGAAAGGCAAACAACAATGGATTTCCATCACCAACTAAAAGGTTCTATTCTTGATGCAGTAGATGAAGGATTGATTGCAAGAGACCCAACAAGAAAAGCTATAATAAAAGGGAAAAGTCCGAGACAAAAGAAACCAAAGTATTTAAGTCAGTTTGAATTACATACTTTGTTGTCGCAGTTAGATTTGAAGTCTGATGTGAATTGGGATTGGATGATTATGTTGGTTGCAAAGACGGGTATGAGATTTTCAGAAGCACTTGCAATTACCCCGAAAGACTTTGATTTTTCGCATCAATCTCTTTCGATAAGTAAGACGTGGGATTACAAAGGCGGCGGTGGGTTTTTACCAACAAAAAACAAATCTTCGGTCAGAAAAATTCAAATTGATTGGCAAACTGTTGTACAATTCTCTGAATTGATAAAGGGAAAGCCCGAAGAGGAACCCTTATTTATAGGTTGTAAAGTATACAATTCTACGGTAAATGATTTATTACGTAGACGTTGTAAGGAAGCAAATGTTCCTATAATATCAATACACGGATTGAGACATACTCACGCATCTTTATTGTTATTTGCAGGGGTATCAATAGCAAGTGTTGCTCGTAGGTTAGGACACGCAAGTATGACGACCACGCAAAAAACATATTTGCACATAATTCACGAGCTTGAGAACAAGGATATAGACTTGGTAATGAGAGCATTGTCAAGTCTTTAAGTCAAAAAACGCTGATGAAGGTATAAGAGCAGCTCTCCCTGTGAGGGCTGCATATTTTACTAAAAAGTGTTTTCAACAAAGTTAGACAAAAATTTTTTGAAAAAATCAAAAATCTTTGTATATTTGTGGCAGTATGCTCTTGACAAATTAAAAATAAACGTATATAATATAGGTACGAACATAAGTTCGCCCCTAAGAAAAAAAGGAGTAATTCTGATGCAAAAGAAGAATGACGAACGAAAGATTGAGGTTTATAACTTTATAAATAATTTCATAAAAGAATATGGTGTAAGTCCTTCTTATGATGAAATTGCTTCTTCTATTGGTTGTGCTAAATCAACGTTATTTAAGTTTATGAAAAGATTAGAAGAAGAGGGATATATAGAAAGATATGGGCGTAACCAAATAGTAACAATAGAAAATTCTAATAGTATTGACCGTATTCCCGTTATTGGTTCAGTTGCTTGTGGCAAACCAAAACTTGCTATTGAAGATATAAAAGGTTATCTTCCTATGAATATGGATTGGCTTGGAAGAGGGGAATATTTTGGTTTGGTAGCAAATGGTGATTCAATGATAAATATAGGAATTAAGGACGGAGATATTGTAATTGTTCGCAAGCAAGAAACAGCAGACAATGGACAAGTTGTTGTTGCTATGATTCCTGATGAATACAGTGGAGAAATGACATCTACGTTAAAAAGGTTCTATAAAGAACAAGGAAGATATAGATTGCACCCTGAAAATGATGAGTTAGAAGATATTTACGTTGATGAACTTCAAATTTTAGGTATAGCAGTTAAAAATATTAGTGATGTAATATAGTTGTTGTAGATGTTTCCCTTGCAACATTATATAAAATCCACAATCACTATCTTGCTATGTAATCGGAGTTCTCAACCATTACAATATAGTGGATAAATAAAAATGATATGTGGAATTTGAGAAAGGAGGATATTTTAATGGCGAAAAAGAAAAATTCTTTGGCTTGTCCTTCGTGTCAAACAAGGTTAATGGAAAGTTGCGGTAAGTGTATAGGTGTGATGCTAACCTGTCCACATTGTGGAGCTTCAATATTAGCCGACATTGATGAAAATGGACGTATGCGATTAAGCTATGAACCACCTACAAGCGAAAAGCCATCATTAAAAGTGGCAGCAAATTAGTATAGAATAGTTGATGACTATTTATATAACCATACATATTTAGTGGACAGCGGTAGTGAAGAACGTAAAGCCAACGCACGGTATGTATGAAGTTGCAAGAAACCGAAGTTATCCGTAAAAAGAAGCTATCCACGCCTTGCAAGATGCAGTAGAGAAAAATTTAATATTTTATTCCATATACGTTTAGTGGACAGTGGTAGTGAAGAACGTAAAGCCAACGCACGGCGTATATGAAGTTGTAAGAAACCGAAGTTATCCGTAAAAAGAAGCTATCCACGCCTTGCAAGTCCGGACTAAACCAATAGGGATATAGTCTTGATTTGTAGGGCGTATTTTATTTTCTTACAAATTAAGCAAGCCCTTGCAGCCGAGATTTAGTTCGGTAATGCGAGGGCTTTTTGTTTTGCGAAAAAAACTTTAATTTCGTTGCAAGTTGCCTTCTATCGGCTGCAAAAAACAGCCAATAGGAGGATGTAAAAATGGCAAAAAAATTATTTACTCAAATCGTGAAGAAGAACGGCGAACTCAAAGACGTATATGTATGCGTTGATGACGAAACAGCAAGAGTGCTTGAACAAGTAGACGAAGAAACAAGACGTATCTACTTACAGGAAGAGTACGCAATGAAGATGTCAGACAATAAGTACAAGTTCTGCAATCAATCTTTGGAAAAGTCCTTAGACAACGGCTTTGACGTTATCGACGAAAACCAAGACGTAGAAGAAATGGCTATCAAGCAAGCTGAAAAAGATGCGGTTTTAGAAGTAATTTCGCAGTTAGAACCACAACAACAATGGCTCATAAAGCAACTTTATTTTTTGGGAAGAACACAGGTGGATGTTGCAAAGGAGCTTGCCATTTCAAAGGCGGCAATTACTAACCGTTTGAAGAAAATTTCAGAAAAAATAAAAAAATTTTTGAAATAGGGGGTTTACTTTTGCCCCAAAATCGCCCTTTTAAGTGAAAGGGTATGAATCCCACACAAAGAAAGGAGCGAAAGAAATGCTATTAAAGATTGAAAAATTTGAAGAGTTGGCAAAAAGAAAAGGTTATCGTAACGGATACGAGCTGTCCCGTGAAGTTGGGTGTGG
>JAGASB010000066.1 GCA_017621955.1 Clostridia bacterium
GCATTTTTTGTTCTTTGCAAGTTTTGATTTTTCCTTGCTCCACAATGTCAATATAGTTTTTTATTTCTTCTAAATTCATCACGGCGTTTCTTGAAACGTCAAGCATAACACCAAAGCGTTTATTTTCCATAAGTTCCCCCATGTTTAGTTTTGTAAACTAATTATAACTTTTAACATACAAATAGTCAACACAAAATATTCCAATAATATACTAAAATATTCCACTGTTTTATTTGTGTAGACTTTTACTGCGATAATATGACTGAACACTATTAAACCCTGCTTCAAAAATAAGGTCAGTTATCTTTTTCTTATCCGATAGCATAAGTTCGTTTTCAATATAATCAAGTCTTAAATCATTTATAAACTTAGGCAGTCCAACGCTCAAATATTTATGGAACACCCTAGAAACATGTTCTGTGGAATATCCTAAGGATTTTGCAATAGTTTTAACTGTGATGCCCGTCTTAAAATTATTGTAAATATAGTCAAGAATTTTTATTATTGCTTCTCCGTCAGCAAAGTCTTTACCACCAAACTCAAACGCACCGTAAAGGTAAGATAAAAACAACTCCGCCCCCGCCTGCAAAATTTCTTCACTGCTTTCTTTCAAAAATACGTTTTCTACTATAAAAAAGAGTTTTTCTGCAAGATTATAATTTGTTATTAGCGAATTTTTAACGTGCTTGCTGTTTCTAAGGATATTAAAACGTTCAATATACTTATATGGTATAAGCACTACACAATTTTCGCCGTCAGAAATTTTTTTATCGTAAGAATGCACGTCGTAACTATCAAAAAACGCCACTTGTCCACTCGAAACGTTTTGAACCGTTCCATTATAAGTAATTTGATAATTTCCGCTTTTAACAACAAAAACTTCTAAGTTGTTGTGAAAATGCGCCTTTATTAAGTAGCACGGTTTAACAACTACAAGTTTACCTTCTTGTTCCCTATTTTTCTCATAATACGCTTTCATATTTTTATTATATCAAATTTTAAGAATAAAACAAGCAATTCAAGTTCTTTTTTTTGATTGCAAAAAATTATATTACCAAAAATCTCCTATTGACAAAGACTAAAACCTATCGTATAATGGCATTGTGAAAAAATTAATTGTTTTATTTTGTTTAGTTTTTGTTATGCCATTAACTGCTTGTTCACTTAATTCAAGCGATAATATTGAAATCCCAGATAATATCGTTACTCTACCCGATAATGATAACGATATTAGCGACTCTTTTGAAGAAGAACAAGAGAAAAAGAAAAAACACTACGCTGTATCTACCGTAAACAGTTTGCGTGTGCGTAGTAGTGCAAGCACTAACTCCAACGTGCTTGGCTATCTTGATAAAGGCGATGCCGTGCTTGTTTTAGAACAAGATAACGGCTTTTATAAAACGATATATAAAGAAAAAAGCGCATACGTTTCAACTTTTTACTGTACTATAATGGAAATAGAAAGCGCTGATGAAAACGTTGAAAACGCAATAGATTTAGGTAGTTCTCTACTTGGATATCCGTACGTTTGGGGTAGTCAACGCTATCATTGGGGCAACGGAAAATTGAACTCAAATTTTAAAAACGGTGAATTTGACTGTTCTGCTTTGGTTCAATACGTTTACTACATTTCTAATAACGTTATATTAGACGTAACTACAAGAACGCAAATAAATAACGGAATTGAAGTGCCACTTACCGACTTAAAGCGTGGGGATTTAATGTTCTTTACAAACGCTTCAAGGCAGTATAAAACGGGGGCTGAACGAATTGGGCACGTCGGCATTTATTTCGGCAATAATTATATTTTGCATACCGCAAGCGACCACGCCGTTATTGAGCCTATATCACAAAATCGTTGGAATTATTATATAACCGCACGCCGTGTAGTGTAGTAATAAATTTTATAATTAAACAACCTAAAACTCAGCTTTATAGTAGTTGAGTTTTTTTATTTTATTGCTAAAAACTGTTAAACTCCATTGTCGCTAAACAAATAGCAAAAAAGAGCCAACCTTGGCTCTTTTTTGCTATTATTTGGAGTTAAACAAAAGTTTAATATCTACATTGTTACGTCGTTAGCGTTAAACGCTTCGTTTGTGTTTTCTATAACCACCACGGGTTTTGCGTGGCAAAGTTTATAGAACTGCTCATCGGTAAGTTCAATTTCAGGGTTAAACTTATCGCCTTTAACGTAAGATATTATGCTTGATTTAAGATAACGTGCACCGGCATCATTTTCGGGTAAATTCAACGAACAAACAAA
>JAGASB010000067.1 GCA_017621955.1 Clostridia bacterium
AAAAAATCAGTATCAAAAGTGGCATTGCTACTTGTAATACTGACAATGTTTTTATCAATTTTTATAGGAGTGAAGCCGGTAACTACATATGCAGAAACTCTTGAAAATGAGCAACAGCTAACAGTTGAAACAATAGTAGAAAATACGGTCTTTATTACTTTTACAAAGGGTAAAAGTGAAGAAAAAGGTCAGAATATTTACGCTTGTTATTTCGTGCCTGAAGAATATTATGATTCATCACTTGAATACGGTGTAGTTGTTTTTCCGAGATGGTATGCGGAAAGATATGGCGTAACTGGGAATTATATTGATGAATATGATGCGCTAGGACTGAAAGATACCTTAGCGATTCTAACAGTTCAAACACCAACGTTGTTGGAGGGTGGACGCATCTTGAAATGCGGAATACACAACATTCCTGAGGCAGGCAACAATTTGGAGCTGTCGTACATTTTTTACGTGAAAGACAATGACGGGAATATCGGATATTCATCGCCTCATCATGCGGCATATGGAACGTTAATTGCAGAAGATTATACAACTTCGGAAATAGCAGCAATGATTGGACAAAGGGTTGTGATGGAAACCAGTTTTAAGCAAATAGTAAATAAAATAGCAGAGCTGGTAAACTCATTCTGGATTTATATAGTAATCGCCGGAGCGACCGTCGTCGTGGTCTGGGGCGCTTATATTGGTGTTCGAGTTATAGTTGCGAATCGTAAAGAAGAAAAAATTAACGCAAGAGGGATGGTGAAAAGTTTAATAATCGGTATCATAGTAACGTTTGTAATTGCAGTTGCTATGCCGTTACTTATTAACGGATTGTCGTCTTGGCTCTCGTGGTGATCTAGGAGGAATATATGATTATATTTTTACAAGAATTTGTTCTACAAATCTTTCTATGGATATTACAAGCCGTGGACGGAATTATGGAACTGTTTTCGTCTTTAACTGGAATTAGCACAATCAATTATAAAGGACAGGAAATTAACCTTGTTGAGTTCTTGGTTGGTGATTCTACGATAAGCAAGGTCTTTTGGTGCGTCTTTATTTTAGCAATAGGGTTATCTTGTATATTTGCAATCGTTGCCCTGGTTAAAAATATGGTAGCAAACAATAGAAATATTTCCAGTATAGTGGGGAAGTTCTTTTTAAGCTTACTGGGAACCATGGCGATGTTAGTTGTTGTAATTATTGGTATACTGGTTTCTAATGCGCTTCTTGTTTTAATTGCGCAAATTTTCGAGATAGACACGTCTATGAATCTTGCTGATACAATCTTTAATATGTGCGTGGGTGATTGGCTTAGTGGTTATTCAATTGCTGAAGTAGATTTCTCAACGATAACTGTTAGAGATATTTTAGGTGAGTATGATCCGAATACGGTGTTTGGCGTATTCCCGACTCAGTGGAAGATGAACGGCATGATAAATCCGAATACGTTTATGTATTTGCCAGCA
The DNA here is from genome assembly GCA_017621955.1 of Clostridia bacterium. The sequence goes on from JAGASB010000067.1 coordinate 1,461, forward strand.
ATCTTAGTTGTGTGCGGGTTGGGCTTTGCATTGGTGAAAGCAATTATTAAACTTGTTAAACGTATCTATGAATTGGTGTTTATGTACGTTACAATGCCAATGTTTTTATCAACGCTACCTCTAGATGATGGCGCTCGATTTAAGACTTGGCGTGAGGCTTTTATAACAAAGTTAGTGCTGACATATGGGACGGTGTTCTCTGTTAGCATTTTTGCTATTATCTTGCCAATGATAGCCAATATGAATATAGAAGGAATATCTGTTTACGGCAACACGATGTTTAAGATATTTATGATAATCGGTGGCGCAGCAACTATTCCAGCAGGGCAGGCATTGTTTTCGAAATTATTCGGCTCTGGTGAATTTACCGATAAAAGTAGAACGATGTCGGTTAGAGAAGTCTATAACATATTGCACGGCAGTTACAACGCTCAAATGGGTGGAGCGACGGAACTTTCAGGATCTAATAAATACTCTGAAGATTCCAGAAATTTTGATTTAAGTGATGGCACAGGAGGTGAATACAAGTGAGAATCATTCCAAAAAAGATAAAAGTTAGAAGTAACGTTTGGAAATGCTATTCAATGAAGGATATCTTTGTGGCGCTAGTTGTGTTTGCGTTGGTATTCGTTTCTATAACAATGGAAAACTGGGTTTTAGCTGTAATACTGGGATTAACGGCACTCGTGATGTTTATGCCAACAGGTGACGGTATTTTCTATACCTACATATTTGAAAATATTCGATTTGCCATTGGCAAGAAAAAGTATACCAAAACAGCAGAAAAAGAAAAGGAACGTATTGATGCAATCAGCGAACTTGCAGAGATAAAAGAAAATGGGCTTTTGGTTTATAAAACGGGGCACTTTGGTAGAGTAATCAAGGTGGGACAGAAGAACTTCAAAATTGAAGATGAACAACAGCAAAACGTCGATATTGACTATTTTGCAAACGCTCTTAAGATGCTTGAAGAAACACAGTCCGCCGATATCGTTAAGATTGACAGACCTGTTACGTTAGACTCATTTTCAAGCGAACTATTCGAGAAACTGAATTCGGTCAAGAAGGGGAATCTTCCGCCGGATATTAAAGAAATGCGGGCAAACGTATTAAGTGAAAGAATAGACAGAATTGATGAGCTTAACAACATTATCAAACAGTATGCTTCGGAATACTACATCGTAATTTACGGTAGAGATGAACTTGACCTCGAAAACACGGCTGTAAACATAGCAGCTGAAATTAACAAGTGCGGGTTAAGAACGAAAGTGTTAACTCGTCGTCCAGTAGCGATTTTCTTAAAGTATTGTTATTTCAGAAACTTTGACGAGCGCGAAATTAACGATTTGACGGACGAAGAGCTCATTGATTGGATAAAACCCGACTCAATAGAATTTAAGTCAAATAAATACGTTATAAACGGTATTGAGGCGGCAATCTTATCTGTGGCGGAATATCCATTGCGTGTCAAGAACGCTTGGGGAGCAAATCTCTTTAATATTCCAAATACGAAAGTCGTTATGCACGTTAGACCTGTAGATAAATATAAGGCTATAAAGCGTATCGATAAATGTATTGGGGAAATGGAATTGAAGCAGATAACTAGCGAGCAGGCAAGCGAAGCGAATACAGCGCAAATACACAGGCGCAGTATGACGGCGTTGCTTGATAGCTTGCAAGCTGAAAACGAATCACTTCTTGACGTTACGCTTACGGTTACAGCTTATAACTATTTGAATGACGCTAATTACAAAAAGTCGGTAAGACGTTCGCTTTTAACAGGCAACTTTAAGCCGTCTATGATGTATGGACTTCAAATTGATGCATTCAAGAGTGCTGATATTTCTCCAGTTTCAGTATTAGGAAATTATGAGAATGGTATTAACAGTAGTTCGCTCGCAGCGGTCTTCCCGTTTGTCCGAAACTCAGTTTTGGATGAGGGAGGAGTAATGCTCGGCGAGAATATGGACAATAGATATCCGTTCCTGCTTAATATTTGGAAAAGGGGCAGTATGTATCAGAACAGTAATGCGATGATAATCGGGCAGTCTGGTGCAGGCAAGTCTTTCTTCTTGAAGTCGTTTATCGTTAACGAATGGTCTAATGGTACACGAATTATAGTGCTTGACCCTGAAGACGAATATATTTCACTTACAAGGAATTTAAAGGGGAA
>JAGASB010000068.1 GCA_017621955.1 Clostridia bacterium
CTTTTTGCGGCGTACTTTTGCTTGACTGACATTTAAGAAGTGGCATTATCCACCTCCAAGCATATCCGAAAGTTTCTTATATAAAGACTTGCACTCTTTGATAGTGCTGAGTAATTCGTCTTGCGTTGCTCGACCAAAATAATTATTTTTTACCACTTGGTTAAGATTGTTTCCTTGCCGTTTAAGTTCGGCTAAAATCTCATTGCCGTTGCCGATATAAATAATAGGCTCGTCCGCAAGCGCGCGTATAAGATAATCCGTTTTGCTTTGTCCGCTTAATTTAATTTTTCTTTCAATCGTTTCCTTTTCCGTCTCCGACACCCTAAACGAATACGAATAAGGACGATTTCGTTTTGCCGTTTTCTTCTTAATTTCTTCTATAATATTTTCCTCCTAATTTGTTTTCTCGCCGACGTAAAGGGGCTTGGGGGAAGAACTTCCACCAACGAGGCGAGCGTTTCGCTCGGTAAGTGGCGTGCCACTTGCGTACCTCGCTATCCGACAAGCGAATATACCACTCCCATAAATTTTAAAGTCGTAAGCCCGACGACGGCTTGCAGTTTTTACGACCACGCCGAAGTTTTAAGTCTATCGGCAAGACTGAAAATTGTGCATTTTAATCACCTCCTTATCTTTTATTTATCAAGCGGCGAAAACGCCGAAAATATTCCAAAGAATTTTTATCCCTCATATATCCAAGGACACGAAAAATTATTTTGCAACCCCTTTTACGAAAAAACTTTAAAAAAGGGGACAAAAAAGTCGTTGATAAAACTATCACCGACTTTAACCGTGTTTAGGTAATACCTCTATGATGGTCAATCATTCTATTTAATTAGCGCATCACTTAATTTATTTTTTCTTCCTCTTTTTCCTTTTCTTCTTTGCGAAACTTTTTAATTCTTTATTGATTGCTTCTGCTTTCTCGTCAACATATTCGCTAGCGTTGTAAAACTCTTCGGGGTCTTCAAACACCGACGTGCAACCATTTCGGCGCGCTCGTGCGTTTAGTTCAGGTATCATTCCATCACAACCAAAAGCGCACTCGTAATTAAAGAATAGGTCGTCACGTTCTAAACGCCAATACCCTTCCCAACGGAAGTCACGAAGCTTTAACGGGTTGTCCTCCGCGCAAACGTTTTCTATTTGCAGTTCCTTTCCCGTGAGTCTAGACTTGTCCCCTATGTAAACGATACGGTTAGCCTTTTGCTTGCCGTTTTCGTCATACGTAGCTTCACGGCGGATTATATTTTCCGTTTCCAACTCTTTCAACAGCTTTTGCATTGACCGAGTTGAAACGTTAAAAGCGTTTGCGATAGTCTCCAACTTCATTTCACGCCCACTACGCCGACGTAAATAGTTTTTGAGAACTTCCTTGCGCTTTTTACCCGTAAGTTTCCGCATCTGAAGGGAGCCGTTTTCATCAAGAAAATAGAAGTATCCGTAACCTTTTTTCGCCATTTTCCCCTTCCAACTATAACAAAATTTCACCCTATGCTTAAAACGCACTTTTTAGTCATTATATACCAATTTCTACAACATAAGGCGATAAAACGTAGAAAATCAATAGATTTTAGCGCCAAAAAAATCTTAAAAAATTTTTAAAAATAGGTTGTCCACCCTATTTCGCTTAACCGCGAGATTGCAAATCTATCGTAATTTTAAAATTATAGAACCAATTCTCTATTGAATTATGTTTACGGGAAAAGCATCTAATTCATTTTTTGGGTTTATAAAAGATTTGTAGATGTTTTTTATCCCAGCTTCACGAGCCATGCTTATGACAAGATTTTCTTCCGCCACATCCATACGTAAACCTAAAATAATGCCACTCGGAATCCATTCCATCATAACGGGCGGTTTCATAATGCAATTAGTAATTATACGCCATTCTTCATCGTATCTATGGCATTCTTTTTTTATTAAGGTTATACGTTTTCTCTCCCAAAACCCATTACCCATTCCTTGATATAATTGCTCGGGAATCTTCACCTTTGCAAGTTCGCCAACCTTATTAAGCATAACGCTTTTTGCAACCTCCGTTGCATCATATGGAATATTAGAATAATGAATAGGATATAATAGTGTTCCAAAATTTCTAATTCCGCAGTTTTTGCATTTTTCTTGTTTCCCACATAAAAAGTTTTCATCTTTTTCCAGGTCATAAATTAAAGCAAAGCCTTTATGCTTATCGGCATATTTCAACCATAACGACTCATTAAACCCATTTTCTGAAAAACAAGCAGACCACGTTTCCTTTTTTAATTCATCACGCAAAGATAATGCAGCGCTAAGAAATTTCTCAATAAGTCCATGTTTTTTTGCATCGAGAATATTTTCTACTGTGAGTTGTTTTAATTGTTCTTCTGTTAAATCTTTAGCAAAAAGAGATTTAAGCCCTTCTTCAATAGCCTCTGTGCTTTCACGTGTATTAAATGCTTTTAGGTATGCCTCTTTTATAATTTCAATATTTATATGTAAAAAGGTATCAAACGGGTCATCATAGTAATTAGCCGTAGATAAATAAAGTTTATTAGTTCTAAGCGCCTCCAAACTATTCATATTCACAGGACGATACCTATATAGAAATTTTGGAAACTTTATTTTGTCTTTAAGTTGTTGTACATCCTCTTGTAGGTTTTCACCCTTTAGAGAACAAAGCGTTTGCCAAAACAGCTCTCTTTCTTTTAAATCCATCTTCAGTTTTTCCTTCTAATAAATAATTTGTATTTTTTCATAACAGGTATGAGTTTTCCAAAACGCTTTCGAAATTTACAATCTTTTATTTTACATCTCTTAAGGGTTATTTTATTTGCCGAGCTAAACAATCTGTATCAACATTTTCAAATGGAATCTCTATAATTTCAGGATCATAGGACTCTTCCGTATTACCAAACAAACCGCCATATGGACCAGTTCTTCTTACAGTTTTTGTTTTTCGAATTTTCGTCTTACAAGTTCTTAATGTTGTAATTTTTTCTTGTATATGTTCGGGCTTACCCTCTCCACAAACCAATTCAAGTTTACCTAAGCTCTCTTTAGTGTCGGGGTCAAAAAGCTCTTCTCCTAAACGGTATATTAAAAAACGATTATCTTGAGTCACGCCATCTACACTTCCTTTATTGATAACTATTTTATAATCATCATTTACTTGTATAACCTTCCCCATAATGACCTTATTCATGATAATATGCCTCCTCTATTAATTCTTTATTTGTGCTTGGTTTAATTTTAATCGCATTCCTATAATAGTTTTTATTTTCTATTTTTTTATAAATATTAGACGCTATAGAGGAGGAAGAAACCCTTTCTATAACAACTTGTAAACATCCTTCTGTAGTGATAGATTCAACATAACCAAGTCCCAAAACCACTTCTAAACTATTTTCATCCTCTTGAAAACATACCGTTGCATAAGCGCCTTGATTGAATAAATCGTTTTTTTCAACTACAAATACATATTTTTCCCTTAGTTTTATTATGCTCTTAATTTTTGGTAATCTATATACAGATGTCGCTTTTTGCATCGAACATATTCCAAAAACGATGATACATATTAAGTAACAAATAATCACAACAACTGAAAGCACCCACAAAGGCACAAGTGTGTTCGCATCAAAAATCCACCATATAAAACCTAAAACAAAGAAAATAAGTACTGATAAACCACCGACCACAGCATTATTAATTTGACGAAAGAAATTTTTCATGTTTATTACACCTCCAAGATGCTTTCGTCGCCACAAATGTTGCGAATTTTTATGCGTAAAGGTTTCTTTTCGCACTTAATTGTTCCATCCCAAAACTCTTTTGTTTTTGCGCCGTTAACTATAACGTAACCAAGTTTATCAATTTTAATTTCACTATCAGAATGCCATTCGCCCGAACTTGCCGTTGTATCAATAGAAATAAACTCAATAAGTTCAAGCCCGTCTTCACTTATAGTAATAGGCTTGTAGGGTTTCTTTTCGCTTGAGTTAGCAAGCGCCTTTTGATTAAACTCTAATATCTTTCCGTTTACTCTGTCACTAATAAATTTATCAATAATGATTTTATATCCACCTAATAAATCTTCTGTGTTTTGCTCAACGGTAAATTCTGCGTAATCGTTGATAACCACATCATCAAGAACTTCTTTTAAATCACGAAGTTCAATTTCCACAAGCGTACTGTCGTCTTCTTTTATAAACTTTTCAATTGCTTCTTTATCAATTATATCAACGTAATATACTATAACTTTTTTAACGTTTGCAGATAGTTCAGGAATTGCTTCGTGCAAAATTCTATGCATCAAGCCTTCATCAAGTAGTTTAGTTGTGCTATCCATCAAGTTTGGTACGTAAACAGGAATAAGCCCAAGTTTACTATCCGAAATTGCGCCTTCCCAAAATGAAGTTAAAGAATCTTCGTTCTTTAGTCCTGGAATAAGCGATTTTATCTTATCCATTGTTTGCACAGGATTACGATATAATGAAACGCCGTCTTTAATTTCTAAAACATCAAAACTTGCACCGTCTGCTTTTAATCGGTCACGAGTGGTTTGTATAGAGTTTACACCTATGTCACAATGAATAAATTTACGATTTAACTTATTAGCCGTCGCACTAGTTGCTCCACTACCACCAAAGAAATCAGCTACTATCATTCCTTTCTTTGATGATGCATTTATAACTCTTTGCAACAATGCTTCTGGTTTTTGCGTAGCGTAACCTTGATGTTCATTACTTAAAGTAAATACCGCCGAAACATTCCACACGTCATCCATCTGAGAAATCTTATATTCGCCAAACTCATCTTCACCATCATTCGGTCCTTTCATTGATAATTTTTTGTCTGGCCCGTAAATTTGAACATAATATTCTTTTATGTTTTGCGCTTCAAAATACGAATCTTCACTTTTTGCATAAAACAATATAACATCATGTTTTCTTTGAAATGTTTGAAAACTTAAATTTCCTGTTCTATAATGCCATACTATTTCATTTCTAAAATTATCTTCGCCAAAAATTTCATCCATAAGTATTTTAACGTAATGTCCAATATGCCAATCAAGATGAACATAAATAGAAGCAGTTTCACTCATAACGGACTTTATAGCAACTAAATTCTCGTACATCCAATTGAGATATTTTTCTTTATCCCAAACGTCGCCATACATCTTTTCTTCAAAAACTTTTAAGTTGTCAACATCAAGTTCTTCTTCGGCTTTTGCAATCGCTTCCGCAACTTTAGGGTTGCGACGGATATAAACTTTTTTAGCATAATCTGCGCCACTTGCAAAAGGCGGGTCTATATAAACAAGGTCAACCTTTATGCCTTGTTCTCTTAAATAAGCGCAAGCTGAAATACACTCGCCACGAATAACAAGATTGCCGTCTTTATTATCGCCAACGGTTTCTTGTTTTTCCATTTCGTAAAGTGGCATACCACGGCGAAGTTTACCTTCCAGATCGTTTGCACCTTTATAACGCAAGGTTCTTTTGAAATTATCTAAAATTGCTTGTCCTTCAATCGGTTCGGGAAAGAACGGTATATATTTAATTGCCATTTTTTATTTCTCCTCGCTCTTTAACGTAATTAATAATCGCATAATATTGCCTGTTTGGTACATTATGTACTCTAACAAGTTTTTATTTGTTTTATTATGATGTTTTGCGTAGCCATTCATAAAGTTCGTGTAAGCTTGCAAAAGTGTTTCCAAATTATTACTAAGTTCAGAAGGCACTCCCTTGCCTTTCATATATGAGCCATACTCTTTTTTTAAGTTTTCAAGCGTCCCATTTTTACTGAAAAATTCTTGAAAGAAACGCTCTAATGCTTTTCTAAATTTGTCAGCTACATCACTTGCGTTTTCATCCGTTAAATTAGAATAATCTTTTAGTGCTTGCACGAATTCTGCTCTTGTTTTAGGATATTCATTTAACCACTCTAACGGCTCTGACACAAGCGCTTCATCGAGTGTTTCTACACCTTTAGGAAAAATGAAATACCCGTCATCGTCCTTAATTAATTCGTATTGAATATTTAATGTTTCTATATAACTTTTTAATAAATCGATTAAAAGTTTTGTTCCTTTTTCCGTTCCTAAATTTACTAAAGCTATAAATTTACTTATTATGCCAGCGATGCAGTTTTCTTTTCCTAAACTTTCCATCACGTCTCTTAAATCACCATAATATGTGTTTTCTCCAACTTCTTGACAAAATGAATATGCAATATCACAATCAAAAAGAGCCTCCCTTAAGCGATATTCGCCATGAACCTTCTTTAAAAATTCTATTATCTTGTTGTAAAGCATTTTTGTTTTTGTCGTATCATTAAAACCTAAGCCTAATTTTTCTCTATAATCAACGTATTTCATTTAATTCTCCGTAAAAAATTTTTTAATTGTTTCAAGTGTTAAAACAATTCTATCTTTTTCTTCAAGTGTGTCTTCTAAATATAAATAGTCAAAACGATTATAACCAAACTTATCATTGTTTTGTTTAATAAACGCTGATTCCATAAAGTTGCGCTTTTGTTTAAACATCGGGTCATTTGCATATATTTCGCCTTTTGTTTCTACTATAAGCGCTTTATGAATTTTGCCGTCTTTTCTCTTTATAATCAAGAAGTCAGGTGTGTACATACCGATATAATTACACTTTTTACCAACTTGTTGATAACACTTGATTTTAAATTCGGTCAACGCTCTATCGCCATTATAATAAACTTCTAAATCGTTATCTTTGATAGCGTTCTCAGTAAGCACTTCTTCCAAAAACTTTTGTTCAAAAGAACTATCCGTTTTATACGGCAAGTAATGAAAAGACTTATCTTTCATAGGATGCGAGGTCATCTGCTTTTCGAAAAAGTCTATAATTGCGTCATTACCCGTTTGCACCGCTAAATCATACATTTGTTGGTTTTTCTTATCGAGTGTCAACCTACCATTATCGTCAAGAATAATCTTTTCTACCATATCTGCTTTAGGATAATAATCCCCAACGTTTTTGGTGTAAACTTCGGCTTTGAAATTATCAACGTGCAATAAACTTGCTTCTTCTGGTATTAACTCCTCTTGCGTTTCAAAGGTATGTTTATCATAAAAAGATTTTCTTATATGTGCGTTAAGTTTAGCCAAATCGAACTTTGAACTAAAATATAAAACGTCATCTTTTTTATAAGTTATTTTATCAAAAACTTCTTTTAATTCAACAAGGTAATGAATGACCACACTCCTATCAAGCGAATTAAAACTTTCCTTTAATATATCGTTAATCCAAATATTAAAGTTAGCCGGTATTGTACCCGTTTCTTTATCATCTATCCTTGTTTCGGTAGTTTGTAAAGAAGTCGATATTTCTGCTTTTTTAATGGTATTAATCTTTTTTGCTATATCAGCGGAGATTTTAATACTTTCTTTAATGTCTACTTCTTCTACCTTTTGAACTACTACCGTTTTATAGTTAACTTTTAATTGATAAAAATCCACTTTAGGAAGTCTTAAATAAGCACTTCTATCATAACGTTTCACAAGTGTAAATTTATCGTCCTTGCCGTTTTGGAACTCTTGAATGTTTATTCTATGCTGTTGTTCAAGTTGCATATTTAAAGTATTTGCATTGCTACTGTTTAAATAAATCATAGCAGTTTCAGGAACACCTTTTTGCACTTGTCGCAAACAACGGCAAGACGTTTGTAAAACCATATTAGTAGAGCAGTCTCCTTCTTGAGATAAAATGATTCCTGTTAAACTTCTACAGTCCCAACCCTCTTTACCTATTTGAACTAATAATATTATTCTCTTTTGAGAGAAAGGCTTGTCTAATATAGAAAATTCGTACGCACTATCAACAGGAATAGGATAATTTTTATTCCCGCCGTGATATTTTAATATTGCAATGGACGGATTAAGCCCATACTCAGCAACAAGTTTTTCAACTAACGGATATACTTTTTCCTCAAGCGTCTCAATCGTGCCACAATAAATACCGAGCTTTGCACAAGTTCCATCTGCATATATGGTGTCTTTATAAGAATTTAAGAACTCTTTAACACCGTTTTCAATTATATCTAATCTATCGTTACTACTTGAAATAAATACTTTAGGTTTCTTTAAGAAGTTTCCGATACCATCCACAAGCGGATAATAATAAACGATATTTGAAATTTCTTGTGTTGCTACACTCAAACCACTTGTAACAGGAATTTTTTCTCTTGTTTGCAAATAAGGTGTTCCAGAAAAGCCTATAACGCTATTAACGTTTCCGCCTTGCGCCCACTTATTAACAACTGCACGCAATTTCTTTTCATCCGTTGCCGCGTGATGAACTTCGTCAATAAAAATCGACAAGTGTGGTATTTTACCTATAATATTACGAAGTTCATTTGCTGCTTTGTCTTCCTTGTCATTTTCGTCTTTTTCAAAGAAAGTGATTTGCCCGTTTTTTTCTACAATACGGTTCAAAATAACCTTTTCCGCGTTTGTAACAGCTACGAGTCCCATCAAATCCGTTAATGGTTGATGAATCGCAATCTTCTGAACGTTTGGATTTTTTGTTTTATTTGATTTTTTAGCCGTCTTATTTTCGTCAAGCACTTCAAAAATAAGCATGCGCTTTAATTCTGAAGCAACAGGCTCAGGAATTACCCACGAAGGAATAAAGTTCTGAATTGTCCTTAAACTCGGCACAACCGAAGATTTCAACCCAGACGGAGCAAATATTATAAAGTTGTGTGCAAAATTTGGATTGTTTGGCTCGTTTATAGCAAAGTATAAATCCAAATATACAAACGCCGCCATCAAGTATGTTTTACCTGCACCCATAGGTAAACTAAACAAATAGTCCGTGTACGTTACGCCGTAAAAAGCATTTTTGAAAAACTCTCTTGCATCAATACTTTCGGGATTGCGTTTAATTTCCTTGCATATTTTTTCCGACACTTGATTACCGCTATCATCTTTCAAAGAAGCATATTCGTACAAAGCTGCTAATGCAGGTTTATTTTGCAATGCCGTCCTTACACTAGAAGACACTTCTAATTCATCTAAATCCAATGTGTTAAAAACACCGTTCTTAAAAAGCTCAAACAAAGGCTTGTTGTCACAAGCAATTTTAAGGAACAAATACGTTTTTATTGCATCAACTTGAGCGTCACGCATTTGGTTAGTTTTTTCTATATATTCAATGAGTTCTTTTACGACACAATCGCCAGTAAACCACTCATCTCTTTTTTTAGTTATCATTTTATAAAACATAATGTTTCCTCTCGTTTTGCTAAAATCAGCTTGATTTTAGCACAGTAAATATGACAATTCCCGTCATATTTAATTATTTTCTTTTGTTCTCCAAAGCGCGGCGGGGTGATTTTTCACGTTTACGATAATCTCCTCATTGCTAAACAACAACTCAGGAGCATAAACTTTTTCTTGCAGTTTAGATAAAAACTCTTTCTCTCCGTCCGTTAAAACAAGTAAATCCTTTACATAAGCTAGAACTTTTTCTTTTGCCTTTTCAATGTCAAACTTGTCGTCTTTTGATATAACGGGTTTTAATTGAGTTTTATACTTTCTATAATCTAACCTTTCAACGTTTTTATAGTCTAACTCTTGAATATCATAATCCCCGCCGATAGCGTTATAAAATACAAGACATTTTCTTAAAAGTTCAGTATCCGTTATAACGTTATTTTCTATCATAGCGTTAACGTCGTATAAATCTCTTGGCGTAGCACGTGATAAAAGTGCGTTAATTTTACTTGCATAGAGTTCAGTAGTGTTTAAGGTTAAAACCTCAAAATCTTCTACAATGCCCTTCGTTAAAATTTTCTTCTTTTCAAGCGGTAAAACGTGGCACCTATCCAAGAAATTGATTTCAACCTTTATATTGTCACGATTACCTGCGTTGTTAATGTAATTAAATAAGAACGACGTTAAAGCGAAATGGTCACGAGAATCAGCAAGCGAATAGCCTTCTTGTCACATATAATCGGTTAAGCGCTTTTTGAACTTCTCTTTAATTTCGGGCAATTCTTCCCTATCGACGTTTACGGTAAAGTCTAAATCGATATCAACAGAAAGACGTGGAAGCTCTACCGCAGTTAGATTTATTGCCGTACCACCTTTAAGAGCAAGTTTATCCTTAAAAACAATGTCGCTATTTAAGAACTTTAATATCTCAGAAAGACGTAAAACTTTTTCCAAAGTATCTTTTATAAAGTTAGATTCTTGGGCAAGTCTTGTCAAGTATTGTCTTGAGAATTCCATCAATATCCCCCGTTTAGACGAGATTTAAGATTTTTAGGAGCCATAAGTTTCCACTTAGAATTAAATTCAATATCTTTATACTCGTCTTGTAAAAAATATTTTATCTGATTGGTTAGTTTGCTTTTACATTCTTCAAAGAACGAATCGGTCAGCATAAATTTATCTTGAAAATGTTCTAACACATAGCCTGTTTTTTGATAAAGGAATACCGAATCGTAGGCTTTTAACGTTTCAAGCAGTTTTGTTTCATCCAAAACACGAATTTGGTCAAGCGCATTTAAGATTTCGTCAATTCCACCGCCTGCGTCAATATCGTCAAGGCAATCAATAACCGTACGCTCAAGCGAAGTTACGCGAACCGCGGCGGTTACTATATTCATAATTTGAACGTCGTGTTTTAGAGGTTTACGAACGTAGTCGATATCGTCAAAAGTAAAATCGTTGAAACGCTTTTTACTACCCACCGTTACGGTATTAAAAACTTGATTAGCCACGCCAAAATATTCAAAAGCAGAATGATAGCACACGAAAGCATCCTCAGCGATTTTTGTAGCAAGTTCAAACTTTGTCGTAAGCGGATATCCCGACACGTCAACGTGAACGTATAATCCGTTGCGAACCTTAACTATTTTTTTGGAACGAACTTGCCCCGCTATCCAATTTTCGTATTGTTTATCATTTATAAAATTGCCTATTACGTCCTTTTTTGTA